>JAUIEL010000357.1 GCA_030428825.1 bacterium | reverse complement strand
CCTCCCTCTCCCGATCCCGGCGGACCGCAGCCGACGAACGCCCCGCGGCCGAATCCCCGTTCACCGCCCCGCGCGCAGCGGACCCCCGCGAAGCGGCCCATCGCGCCACGCGCAGTGCCCCCAGCCCCGCGCAGCGGTGTGACCGCCTCGCGCAGCGACCTCAAGCCCAGCGCAGCGACCCCAAGCCCAGCGCAGCGTGTGATACAACCCGTCCGATGCCAACGATCCATCTCGTCGACGCTTCGCCGTACCTGTTCCGCGCCTACTTCTCCCTCCCCGACCTCACCGGCCCCGACGGTTCGCCGGTCCAGGTCGTGCGGGGGTTCGCTTCGATGCTGTTGCGGTTCTTCGCCGAGGAGTCGCCGACGCACGTCGGGGTGGCGTTCGACGAGTCGTTGAACACGAGCTTCCGGAACGAGATCTACCCGCCGTACAAGTCGTCGCGGGAGGAGCCGCCGGCGGAGCTCGTGGGGCAGCTCGCGCGGTGTCAGGAGGTGGCGCGGGCGCTCGGGACGGCGACGTTCGTCGACTCCCGGTACGAGGCGGACGACCTGATCGCGACGCTCTGCGCCCCGCTCGTGGACGCGGGGCACTCGGTCGTCGTGGTGACGGCGGACAAGGACCTCGCGCAGCTCGTCACCGACCGCGTGACGTGGTACGACTTCGGGAAGGGGGTGCGGTACGGGCCGAACGACGTCGTCACGAAGTACGGCGTCCGGCCCGAGCGGATCCCCGACTTCCTCGGCCTCGCCGGCGACTCGGTCGACGACATCCCCGGCGTGAAGGGGATCGGGAAGAAGACGGCCGCCCTCCTCCTCGGCGAGTTCGACGCGCTGGAGGACGTCTACGCCGACCTGGAGCGGGTCGAGTCGCTCGCGATCCGCGGCGCGAAGAGCGTGGCGCGGAAGCTCGCCGACGGGCGCGACCTCGCGTTCCTCTCGCGCGAGCTGGCGACCGTCGCCCGCGACGCGCCGGCGACGGCCACGCTCGACGAGCTCGCGTGGCGAGGCGCGGATCGGGACGAGGTGGAGCGGCTGTTCGCGGCGCTCGGGTTCGTCTCGATGAAGGAGCGGGTCCCGCGCTGGCGGGGGTGAGGGGAGGCGCGTCGGCTTCGGGCGATCCCGCTCGGTGAAGACCGTGTCAAGCGGGGGTGTCCGGGCGGTTCGAATGGACGGCGGAGCGGCGGCGGTCTACGGTGGATCCGTCGTTGGTGAGCGGACGTCCTGCCCGATCCGCTCGAGGAGCCGCGCATGCCCGCCCGCCGAACGTCCGTCCCCCGGTCCCGTCTCGCGGTGGTCGCCGCGCTCCTGATCGGGATCCCGCTCGCCCTCGCGCGTCCGGTGCCGCCCGCCGAGGAGGGGGAGGTCGACGCCGAGTCCGCCTTCGGCGAGATCGCCCGCGTCCTCCGTCATCCGCGTTGTCTGAATTGTCATCCGTCCGACGATCGACCGACGGTGGGGGACGACGCGCGGCGTCACGACATGAACGTGCAGCGCGGCGACGACGGGCACGGCCGCGTCGGCCAGCGGTGCGACACCTGCCATCGGGACGAGAACCAGCCGCTCGCGCGCATCCCCGGCGCTCCGCACTGGCACCTCGCGCCGCGCTCGATGGGGTGGGTCGGGCTCGACGACCACGACCTCGCGGAGGCGCTCAAGGATCGGACGAAGAACGGCGGCCGGTCGCTGGACGACCTGCGCGAGCACATGGCGAGCGACCCGCTCGTCCTCTGGGGTTGGAACCCGGGGCCGGGGCGGAAGGCCGTCCCGATCCCGCATTCCCGGTTCGTGCAACTCCTCGACACCTGGATCGACGGCGGCGCGCCGTCGCCGACGCCCGGCGTGACCAGCAGCTTCTGATCTCCCTCCTTCGACCCACCGGACGAACCATGCCGATCGAGACGACCATCAACGGAACGGCGGTCCGCGTCGAGTCGACGCCGGACACGCCGCTCCTCTGGGTGCTGCGGGACGAACTCGGTCTCGTCGGCACGAAGTTCGGGTGCGGACGTGCGCTCTGCGGCGCCTGCACCGTCCACGTCGACGGCCGCGCCGTCCGGGCGTGCGCCTTCCCGATCCGGTACGCCGCCGGGAAGGAGATCCGGACCGTCGAGTCGATCGAGGAGACCGAGGTCGGCCGCGCCGTCGTCGAGGCGTGGGTCGGCGAGGAGGTCGTCCAGTGCGGTTGGTGTCAGCCGGGGCAGTGCATGTCCGCGGTGGCGCTCCTGAAGGAGAAGCCCGCGCCGACCGACGACGACGTCGACGCGGCGATGAGCGGCAACCTCTGCCGTTGCGGCACGTACACGCGCATCCGGAAGGCGATCCGCGGCGCGGCCCGCGCCCTGGCCGACCGGGAGGAGAACCGATGAGCCGGCACGATGACGCGCGCCGCGAGGGGCTCTCGCGCCGCGCCTTCCTGCGCGGCGCCGCCGGATCGGGCGGCGGGCTCGTCCTCGCGCTCTGGTTCGGCCCCCGCCTCGTCGCGCGTCCGTTCTCGAGCGTCGAGGGCGCCGCCGAGTTCGCCCCGAACGCCTTTCTCCGCATCGACGGGGACGGCGGCGTCACCCTCCTCGCGAAGCACGACGAGATGGGGCAGGGAATCCACACCGGCCTGGCCATCGTCGTGGCGGAGGAGCTGGAGATCGACGTCGCCGCGATCGACGTCGTCCCCGCGCCGTCCGGACCCGCGTACCGGCACTCGCTCTACGGCGTGCAGGGGACGGGAGGGAGCACGAGCACCTGGACTTCGTTCGACCAGATGAGGCAGGCGGGCGCGGTCGCGCGCACGATGCTCGTCGCGGCCGCGGCGGCCGAGTGGGGGGTCGACGCGGCCGAGTGCTCCGCGCGCGACGGGAAGGTCGTCCGACGCGACGGCTCGGCCGAACGGAGCTACGGGTCGCTCGCCGCGGCGGCGGCCGCGCGGCCGGTCCCCGCGGAGGTCGCCCTGAAGGATCGCTCGGAGTTCCGGCGGATCGGTCGTTCGACGCCTCGGGTCGACTCTCCGGCGAAGGTCCGGGGGACGGCGGTCTTCAGCCTCGACCAGCGCCGCCCGGGCATGCTGGTGGCGATGGTGGAGCGCCCGCCGACCTTCGGCGGGTCCGTGAAGAAGCTCGACCCGGACGCCGCGCTCCGGGTCCCCGGGGTCCGTCGGGTGGTCGAGGTGGAGAGCGGGGTCGCGGTCGTCGCCGACGGGTTCTGGGCGGCGAAGAAGGGCCGGGAGGCGCTGGTCGTCGAATGGAACGGCGGCCTCGGCGCGTCGATCGACACCGCGCGCCTCCGTCGCGAATACACGCGCCTCGCCGAGCGGCCGGGGCGCGTCGTCCGCTCGGACGGCGACTTCGAGGCGGCGGCCGCGGACGCCGACGAGCTGTTCGAGGCGATCTACGAGGTGCCGTTCCAGGCGCACGCGCCGATGGAGCCGCTCAGCTGCATGGTGGAGCTGAAGGCGGACGGCGGGGCCCACGTCGTCACCGGCTCGCAGTTCCTCGGCATCGATCATCCCGCCGCGGCCGCGGCGCTCGGGGTCGATCCGTCGCGCGTGACGTTCGAGAACTCGTTCCTCGGCGGCGGCTTCGGCCGGCGGGCGAACCCGAAGGCCGACTTCACCGTCGAGGCGATCCGCGTGGCGCAGGCGGTGGCGGACCTCGGGGTGCCGGTGAAGACGGTCTGGACGCGCGAGGACGACCTGAAGGGGGGGTGGTACCGGCCGATGTTCGTGAACGGGGTCGCCGGCGCGGTGAAGGACGGGAAGCTCGTCGGCTGGAGGCACCGCATCGTCGGTCAGTCGATCGCGGTCGGGACGGCGTTCGAGGGAGCGATGCTGGAGGACGGCGTCGACTCCACGTCCGTCGAAGGGGCGGCCGACATGCCGCACGGCGTGCCGAACCTCCGCGTGGAGCTCAGCACGGTCTCGCTCGCCGTGCCGGTGCAATGGTGGCGGTCCGTCGGCCACTCGAACACGGCGTTCGCGAAGGAGTGCTTCCTCGACGAATGCGCCGAGCGCGTCGGGAAGGACGGGTACGAGTTCCGGCGCGAACTGCTCCGGGGGCACGGCCGGCTCCTCGCCGTGCTCGACCGAGCGGCGGAGGAGGCGGGTTGGACCGATCCGCCGCCGGCGGGCGTCGGCCGGGGGATCTCGGTCCACGAGTCGTTCAAGGGGTTCGCCGCGCACGTCGTCGAGGCCTCGGTCGAGGACGGCCGCCCTCGCGTGCGGCGGATCGTCTGCGCGATCGACTGCGGCCTCGTCGTCAATCCCGATCAGGTCGTGTCGCAGATGCAGGGGGCGGCGATCTTCGCCCTCTCCTCGGCGCTGTCGTCCGAGATCACCTTCACCGACGGTCGCGTCGACCAGGGGAACTTCGACGACTTCCCGATCGTTCGGCTGCACGAGGCGCCGCCGGTCGACGTGCACATCGTCGACACCGGCGGGGAGATGGGAGGGATCGGCGAGGTCGGTGTCCCCGGCGTCGCGCCCGCGCTCTGCGCCGCGCTCCATCAGGTGACGGGACGCAGGATCCGCCGGCTGCCGGTCGGGGACCAGCTCCGCTCCTGATCGGAGTCCCGGGCCGCTCCGCGTCGAAAGGATGAGCGGGAGCCCCGGCCGACTCTCCGGAACTCCCGCTCGGGGGGAACGGACGGACGCGAGGTCCGCCGCGTCATCTGTTCGTGTTCGCGCTCAGCCGATGACCAGCTCGAGGGCGTTCGTCTGGGCCGCGCCGCCGGCGGCGGACGGGTCGGCGACGAGCGCCTGGAGGTTCAGGGTCACCGGGGCGAGGATCTCCTTCGGCACGGTGGTGGAGAGCGAGATCGAGCCGTTCCCGTCGCCCGCGCCGCCGAGCATCAGCGGGAGGACCGGGGTGTAGAGCGGCGCGATGTTGAGGGGGCAGGCGCCGCCGTACGCGAGGTCGTCGTGACCGGCGCCGAGGAAGAGGACGGCGAACGTCCCGCCGAGCGCCTGGTCGATCTCGAGCGTGATGTTCCCGCCCGGCGTGCGGCAGCCGGTGACGTCGAGCGTCGGGACGAAGCCGCCGCTCCCCGCGCAGCCGGCGCCGAACGGCGTGGACGATCCGCAGGCGACGGAGATGACGTGGGCGCTCCCCATGTTGTCGCCGTACGTGTCGTCGAACGGCGCGCCGACGATGACGTCCGGGACGGTGTCGCGGTTCGCGTCGCGGGCGCTGCTGACGAAGAAGCCGAAGTTCGAGTAGTTCGGGCCCTCCAGCGTATGGAGCGTCTGGCCGTCCGCGCCGGAGAGGACGTGGACGCGGCCGCTCTGCGACGCCTCCCACGGCGCGCCGACGATCAGGTCGGGGATCGAGTCGCCGTTCACGTCGTCGGCGTCGGCGACCGACCAGCCGAAGCGGCTCTTGATCGTCCCGTCGACCTGGAACATCATCGCGTGTGTCTGGCCGGAGAAGACGCGGATCATGCCGCTGTCGTCGCCGTTGTTGTCGTCGCGCGGAGCGCCGACCAGGACGTCGTCGTAGCCGTCGGCGTCGAGGTCGCCGAGTCCGGTCACCGCGTAGCCGTACCAGTCCGCGGTCGAGTCGCCGTAGAACTGGGCGAGGATCGAGCCGTCCTGCCCGGAGAAGAGGCGCGCGCCGCCGCCGTCGAGCACGACGTCGTCGATGTCGAGCGTGGCGACGATGACGTCGTCGTAGCCGTCGGCGTTCGTGTCGCCGGCGCCGCTGACCGAGAACCCGAGCTCGTCGCCGGCCGCGTCCCCCTGGAAGTAGTAGAGGCGCTGCCCGGTCTGGCCGGAGTAGACGCTCGCCGACCCCTCGTTGATCCCGCCGTTCGGGTGGTCGCGCCAGGCGCCGACGACGACGTCCGGCCAGCCGTCGTTGTCGACGTCGCCCGCGTCGCGGACGGAGTAGCCGTAGTCGATGTTCCCGTGGTCGCCGACGAACGTGAAGAGGACCGTCCCGTCGGCGCCGGAGTAGACGCGGGCGGAGCCGTTGTCGTTGTGGCCTCCGCTGTTCTCCTGCGGGGCGCCGACGACGAAGTCCGGGGTGCCGTCGCCGTCGACGTCCCCGGCGGTGCTGACCGAGTGGCCGAAGAAGTCGGTCGACTGCTGCCCGTAGAAGGCGAAGAGGACCGACTCGTCGATGCCGGAGTAGACCTTCGCGTACCCCGTCGCGGCGCCGCCCGGGTCCTTGCCGACCTTCGCGCCGACGATGAAGTCGGGGAAGCCGTCGTGGTCGAGATCGCCGGCGTCCGCGACCGCGAACCCGGCGAGGTCGCCATCTACGACCCCGTCGAATCGATGCAGCAAGCCTTGGCCGAACGTGCTCGAGGCGGGGAAGAACGAGCAGGAGATCAGAAGGAGGGGCGCGTGGAGTCGGTTCACGGCGAGTTCCTCGGGGGTACGGGAGAAAGGGACGTCCCTGAAGCGTAGCCCGTCCGCGGACCGCTTGGGGAGAACTCGTCCAATATTTGTCTCCGAGGCAAGCGCATTTGCCTCAGTGACTTGTGGCTGGCAAAAGATCAGGAGGGGTCGAGCTGGAAGACCTGCGCGTGGCAGGCGACGGACGCCCGGAACGGCAGCTTCATCGCCTCCCAGAGGCCGAGTTCGGTCTCCCGGCTCATCTCGTCGATCACGAACTGCAGGGTGTCGTCCGGCCCCCAGGCGTCCCCTCGCCGCTCGTCCGGACCGACGACCGCCGCCGCGTCGAGGACCTGCAGGACCCGCCCGAGCAGCCGGTGGTCGTCGTCCGCCCGCATCGCCCACGGCGTCACGAGGTACGAGAGGCGAAGCGGCATCCCCCGGTCCTGCGAGGTCGTCCGGAGCCGATACCGGACCTCGATGCGGTGCAGGAAGACCGTGACCCGCGGCGCGTCGAGCGCGGGGAGCTGCGCGAACTCGGCGTAGCTCCCGACCGTGATCCGGTCGGGGGGGAGGAGCCAGTCCGGGATCCCCTCGCGGAGGAGCCCGACCAGCGTCTCGCCCGTGTCTCGGATCACGTCGGCGTCGGCCATGGAGAGACTGTACCGCTGCGCGGCTTGGAACGCGTTCGGGAACGTCTTCGCGTTCGCCACGGCGGCGGCCGGAGGAGGGACGAGCTCTCCGACCCGCTGTCCTAGACGCTGCGCGGCTTGGAACGCATTCGGGAAGGTCTTCGCGTTCGCCACGGCGGCGGCCGGAGGAGGGACGAGCTCTCCGACCCGCTCACGTCCTCGCGCGATGCGCCCGGCGTGGTCTCCGCTCGGTTTCGAGTCGCGCTGCGGGGTCGCTCTCGGAGCCTCATCCCTCCTCCGGCCCCGCCTCGCCCGCTCCGGACTTCCTCACCCGA
>JAUIEL010000356.1 GCA_030428825.1 bacterium | reverse complement strand
CCCGCCCAAGCCGCTGCCAAACGCGGTCACAGCCACGCTCCAAATGGCGCAGGACCGGCTCGAAGTCAATCGCCCGAGCGACTACTCCGAGGCCGTGGAAGCCAATATCCTGGTGGCCGAAAACCTCTGGACTCTGCGCGGTTCGGTCTGCACCAACATCATTCAGGAAGACGAGCCGCTGCGCTATCTGATGAGGGCGTTCGGCCGATGACGCTGCGACAACGCGCCGCCGATGCGCGGAATCGCTTCCGCCGCATGTTCGATGTCGGCCCGAACGGCCCGATCATGGGCGACACGCAGCGCTTCCTTCTGCTGTCGATCATCATCGGCGTCTTTGCCGGCATGATCGTGGTTTGTTTCCACATCTCCATCGAGTTCCTCGCCTGGAACACCGTGCACTCGCTGGGCGCGCACAGTTGGCTGCAGGTGATCCTGTGGCCGGCGCTGGGCGGCGGCGTCTCGTTCTTCCTGGCGTACTATTTCTTCCCCACCGCACGAGGCAGCGGCGTTAACTACACCAAGGCGGCCCTTTACGTCTCTGACGGCTACGTACCCTTCAGCGGCGTGACCGGCAAGTTCTTGTGCAGCACGATCTCGATCGGAACAGGAAACCCAATGGGACCGGAGGACCCGGCGCTGCAGATGGGGGCCGGCGTGGCCTCGTTCCTCGGGCGGCTGTTCCACCTCTCGCGCGACCACATGCGGCTGATCGCACCGGTTGGCGCCGCCGCGGGGATCGGGGCGGATGCGAAGGGCCCGCTCTTCCGGGCCGCGCTCCGGCGGCGCGTGACGCGGGATCGCGTGCGGCGGGTCCTCCCCCTGCTCGTCGACGACGTGACGGCGATCGATCGGGAGGAGGTCGAACGATCCCTGACCGCGACCCTGCTCCGGGACGGACCGGAGGCGGAGGCCGAGCTGCGGACCCTCGCGACCTGGCTGCCGGACGACTGCGACGACCCCGCGGCCCGGGCCCGGGAGATCCTCCTGAGCGTCGCCGAGCAGCCGTCGAGCTGGTCGGAGCAGCTCGTGGCCGTCCGGACCGTCCAGTCGCTCGGGATGATGGATCTCCTGGGTTACGAACGGCTGATCGAGACGCTCGGAGCGTACGAGCCGGAGGAGAAGGAGGCGGGGGGGTGGAGGGACGAGGACGCGCTGCCGAGGCTGTGAGGGGGAGCAGGGGAGAGCAGGGGAGAGCAACGAGAGCAGGGGAGAGCGCGGGCGGGGTCGGTGCGGGGGGCGACGATCGGGCCGCGTGGGGCGGGGAGGGGGCCGGGGAGGGGGCCTTGGAGGGGGCCTTGGAGGGGGCCTCGCATCGCCGGGGCGTGGGAGACCGGTGAGTGAGTTGTGGATTGTGTAAAAACCGCAGTTTTGATGTGGCGCGCGGTCGATTTGGACCGATGATCCTGCCGGATCGCGCATTGGATTCTGCGGATTCTGCACTCATGACGAGGCAGCGCCTCGAAAGGAAGTCCTGATGAGCCCGTCGCTCGAGCCGTTCCGCCCGATGAACAAGGGGATGTCGGCGTCTGACGTCCTCGCGCACATGACCGAGCACGGCGTCCAGTTCCTGCGGATGCAGTTCACGGACATCACCGGGATCAACAAGAACGTCGAGGTGCCGAAGAGCCAGTTCGAGAAGGCGCTGAACGGCGAGATCATGTTCGACGGGTCGTCGGTCGAGGGGTTCACCCGGATCGAGGAGTCGGACATGCTCCTGAAGCCGGACTTCGACACCTACCGCGTCGAGCCGTTCCCGTCGGAGGGGCTGTTCGAGAGCGAGCACGGTCGCGTGGCGCGGCTGATCTGCAACATCCACAACCCCGACGACTCGCCGTTCGAGGGGTGTCCGCGGCTGACGCTCATCCGCCAGTGCGAGCGGGCGCGGAAGCTCGGGTACGAGATGATGACCGGCCCCGAGCCGGAGTTCTTCCTCTTCCTCCGGACGCCCGAGGGGGACGCGACGACCGAGACGCACGACGAGGCGGGGTACTTCGACCTCGCGCCGATCGACCTCGGGCAGCAGTGTCGCCGCGAGATCGTGCTCGCGCTGGAGAAGCTCGGCTTCGAGATCGAGGCCGCGCACCACGAGGTCGCGCCCGGGCAGCACGAGATCGACTTCAAGTACGACGACGCCGTCGCGACCGCCGACAACCTGTCGACGTTCCGCTACGTCGTCCGACGCGTCGCGCGCGACATGGGGCTCCACGCCACCTTCATGCCGAAGCCGATCTTCGGGCAGAACGGCTCGGGGATGCACGTCCACCAGTCGCTCTTCAAGGACGGGGAGAACGCGTTCTTCGACGAGGCCGCCGACGACGAAGGGGTCTCGCAGACGATGCGCTGGTACATCGGCGGGCTCCTCGCGCACGCGCGCGGGTTCAGCGCGGTGACGAATCCGCTCGTCAACTCGTACAAGCGCCTCGTCCCCGGGTACGAGGCGCCGACCCACCTCGCGTGGTCGATGCGCAACCGCTCGCCGCTGATCCGCGTCCCCGCGCGCCGCGGCGTCGGCACGCGCTGCGAGCTCCGGATGCCCGACCCGGCCTGCAACCCGTACCTCGCCCTGGCGGTGATGCTCGCGGCCGGCCTCGACGGCATCGAGAACCAGATCGACCCGCCCCCCGCGGTCTCCGGGAACGTCTACCGGATGAGCGCCCGCGAGCGAGGCCGCCTGAAGATCAAGTCGCTCCCCGCGAACCTCGGCGAGGCGGTCGAACAGCTCGACAAGGACGAGGTCGTGAAGGAGGCGCTCGGACCGCACATCGTCGAGAACTACATCCAGGCGAAGCGGACCGAGTGGCAGGAGTACATCGCCAGCGTCCACCCGTGGGAGGTCGAGCGGTACCTGAACAAGTATTGAGGGGAGCAGGGGAGAGCAGGGGAGAGCAACGAGAGCAGCGGAGAGCGCGGCGGCGGGACGGTCGAGTCCTGGCGCCGCGCTCCGCGTGGAGGGGAGAGATCAGGGCTTCGGCTCGGGTGGCTTCGACGCCTCCTTCGCCTCCTTCGGTCGGATCCGCTGAAGGCGGCGGTCGCGGAGCTCCGCGGCGCGCTTGCGGAGGTCGTCGACCTCGTCGAGTTCGTCGACGATCTCGGCGCCGAGGAGGGTCTCGAGGACGTCCTCGAGGGTGAGGAGGCCGGCCACGCCGCCGTACTCGTCGACGGCGAGCGTCAGGTGCTCGCCCCCCTCGAGGAACTGGTCGAGCGCCTGGCGGACCGAGGCGTTCTCCGGGACGTACCGGACGGGGCGGCGGAACTTCACGAGCGGGTCGTCGCGGCGCGCGCCGTCGACCACGGCGCGGAGGACGTCCTGCTTCAGGACGTACCCCGTCACCTCGTCCTTCGACTCGAGCCGGAGCGGGAGCCGCGAGAACTGGACCGCCTCCGCGTCGTCGAGGAGGTCGGCGATCGTCCCGTCGTCCGGCAGCATCTTCACCACGGTCCGCGGCGTCATGACGTCCTCGACGGTCACCGCGCCGAAGCCGAGGATGTTGTAGAGGAGCCGCGTCTCCCGCTCGTGGATCGTCCCCGCGGTCCCAGCCATCGCCACCAGCGCCCGGAGGTCGTTCTTGGAGACCGGGTTCTTCGCGCCGTGCGACAGCAGCCCGGTGAGCGCCTTCGTCACGACGAGCGCCGGGCGGAGGAGCCTCATCAG
Organism: bacterium; assembly: GCA_030428825.1. Lineage (GTDB taxonomy): Bacteria > Planctomycetota > B15-G4 > B15-G4 > JADJEK01 > JAUIEL01. Next base: position 3,644 of record JAUIEL010000356.1, on the reverse strand, counting down.
GATGGTCAAGGTCCGCCCGACGAAGCCGACCATGCGATGCGCGTTCAGCGTCCCGAGCGTCTTCGGGATGATCTCGGTGAACAGGAGGACGAGGAGGGTCAGGACCAGGACGAACACCCCGACCCACGCCTTGCCGAACACGCGCTCGGCCTGGGCCCCGGCCATGCCGGCGCCGATCGTGTGCGCGATCGTGTTCAGGGTCAGGATGGCGGAGATCGCGTCGTCGATCCGATGCTCCTTGATGTCGAGCAGGAGCGCCGCGGCCTTGTCGCCCGCCTCCTTCCGCGCCGCGAGCTGGTAGCCGCGGATCGAGAGGACCGCCGCCTCGAGCACCGAGCAGAGGAACGAGATCGAGAGCGCGCCGAAGACGTAGAGGAGGAGGAGGGTCATCGTGGAGTTCGGGGGAGAGGCTTCACCGCCGCTTGCGACGTCGCTCGGGCGGCTCGTCCGGATCATAGGCGGGCGGACGGCGGGACGGAGCGCTTCGCCCGGGTCGGATCGGCGCGAGGGTCAGGAGGGTCACGCCGTCGTTCCTCGGGTCGACTTCGGCCCGCCGGACCCGCGGGTCGCCGGCCGCGATCCGAGCGATCTCGGCCGCGAGGAGCCCCGCGCCGCGGCCGTGGACGCAGGCGAGCGTGACGTCCTGCCCCGCGTGCCGGTCGAGGAGGTTCAGGAGCGCGAGGCGACAGCGCGGCACGTCGAGGCCGTGGAAGTCGAACGTCCGGAGCGGGGTCAAGACGCGGCCCAGCCGAGCGACCGTTCGACGGCCCGCTTCCAGTCGGCGTAGCGGCGCTCGCGTTCGTCGGGGTCGAGGGTCGGGGTCCACTCCCGGGCGACGGTCGTCCGGTCGCGTCGCTCGTCGAGCGGCGGGGAGAACCCGACCGCGGCGCCGGCCGCGAACGCCGCGCCGAGCGCGGTCGTCTCGAGGACCGCCGGCCGACGGACCGGCACGCCGAGGACGTCGGCCTGGAGCTGCATCAGCAGGTCGTTCGCGACCATCCCGCCGTCGACCCGGAGCGCGTCGAGCGTCCGCCCCGAGTCGTTCCGCATGGCGTCGACGAGCTCGCGCGTCTGCCACGCGACCGCCTCCAGCGCCGCCCGCGCGAGGTGCCCCTTGTGCGCGTGACGCGTCAGCCCGACGATGACTCCGCGGGCGTCGCTCCGCCAGTGGGGGGCGAAGAGGCCGGAGAACGCGGGGACGATGTGGACCCCGCCGTTGTCGTCGACCGTCCGCGCCAGCGCCTCGACCTCCGGCGCGGCGGCGATCAGGCCGAGGTTGTCGCGCAGCCACTGGACCAGCGCGCCGGCGATCGCGACCGACCCCTCCAGCGCGTACGTCGCCGGGCCGTCGCCGAAGCGCGCCGCGACCGTCGTCAGGAGTCCGTGCCGCGAACGGACGATCTCCGCGCCGGTGTTCTGCAGGAGGAAGCAGCCCGTCCCGTACGTGTTCTTCGCGTCCCCCTCGCGGACCCCGAGCTGGCCCGCGAGCGCCGCCTGCTGATCGCCGAGCACGCCGGCGATCCGGACCTCCCCTCCGAACGCCCCGTCGGCGCGCGTCGAACCGTACGCGGACGCGTCCGTGCTCGACACGACCTCGGGGAGCATCCCCCGCGGGACGTCGAACGCGGCGAGGAGGTCGTCCTCCCACGCCAGCGACCGGAGACCGAGGAGCTGCGTCCGCGACGCGTTCGTCACGTCCGTCACGAGCCGCCCGCCGTCCGGTCCACCGGTCAGGTTCCAGACCAGCCAGGCGTCGATCGTCCCCGCGACCGCCTCTCCGCGGGCGGCGGCGGCGGCGAGCCCGTCGACGTGCTCCAGCGCCCACGCCATCTTCGGGGCCGAGAAGTACGTCGCGATCGGGAGGCCGGTCGCCTCGACGATCCGCTCGGCCTCCCCGCCCTCCCGGATCCGATCGCAGAGCGCCGCGGTCCGCGTGTCCTGCCAGACGATCGCGTTCCCGTACGGCGCGCCGGTGCGGCGGTTCCAGAAGACGGTCGTCTCGCGTTGGTTCGTGATCCCGAGCGCCGCGATCCCCGCCGCCTCGACGCCCGCCTTCGCCCTCGCCTCGCGCATGACGGCGTCGGTGGCGGCGAGGATCTCGGTCGGGTCGTGCTCGACGAGCCCCGGCCGCGGGCAGATCTGGCGGTGCTCCTTCTGGGCGGACGCGACCGGGGCCCCCTCGCGGTCGAAGAGCACGAGCCGCGTCGACGTGGTCCCCTGATCGAGCGCGGCGACGACTTCGGTCATGGAGCGGATGGTAGGTCGATCGTCAGCGGGAATCGAGGCGGCGGAGCGTCTCGAACGCGAACCGGTGCTCCGGGTCGAGCTCGAGGCAGCGGCGGAGCGCGGGCTTCGCCTCGTCGGCGTGGCCGGCGAAGAGGAGGACCCGCGCCAGGTTCTCGTGCGCCCACGGATCGTCCGGCGCGAGCTCCGCGTTCCATCGGAGGAGCGCGATCGCCGTCTCGGTCCGCCCGGAGAGCTGGAGGAGCTGGCCGGTCTCGCCGACGAGCCGTTCCTCCGGCGCGAGGAGCGGGGCGAGCGTCTCGTCCGCGCACCACTCCGCGTGCAGCGCCTTCGCGGCGTCGATCCCTTCGTCCCGCGCCGCGACCCCGAGGCGGCGGGAGAGCGCGAGCGCCGGGTCGTCGTGCGACGGCGTCTCGATCCACGCGTGCGCCGGGTGCGCCCCCGGGAGGACGGCGTCGACGATCGCCCGCCGGAGGACGAAGCCGTCCGACGAGTTGGCGAGCCAGACCACGCCGTCTCCGCGATCCGCGTCGAGCGCGACCCAAGCCCGGAACCCCGGGTGGTTCCCCCAGAGGAACCAGACGGCGCCGGTCGCCGTCTCCTCGTGGCCGAACGCGAGGCCCCACTCGACGCGCGGGACCGCGTCGAACGGCGCTCCCGGCGTGTGGGCGACCGCCCGCTGCACCGGGACGACGGGCGTGAAGAGGAGCCGGGTCGAGGTGTCCGACACGATCCCCCCCGCGAGGAGCGCGGCGAGGAAGCGCGCGTAGTCCGCGGCCGTCGTCCGGAGCGAGTACGACGCGTACGCCCGCGGCGGGTCGCGGAACGGCAGCTCCTGCCCGAAGCGATCGTGGCCGACGGGGCCGTCCGGGTCGGCGAGGCGGGTCCCGGCGACGAACGTCGATCGGGTCATCCCGGCCGGCTCGAACACGATCCGGGTCGCCAGCGCCTCGAGCGTCTCGCCGGTGACCGCCTCGACCACCTGCTGCAGGAGGTCGTGGCCGGCCCCCGAGAAGCTGAACCGCTCGCCCGGGTCGAGCCCGAGCCGCGGGCGACCGCCGCCGACCAGGCCGGCGGAGTGGGACAGGATCCGCCGCGCCGTGACGCCGTCGAACCGCTCGTCGTCCGGCAGCAGCCTTCGCCGCTCGCGCGGGAGGAGCGTCCGGACCGGCGCGTCGAGGTCGAGGAGATCCTCCTCCGCGAGGGCGAGGGCGACGCACGCGACGACCGGCTTCGAGAGGGAGGCGGCGGGGAACGCCACGTCGTCCCGGAGCGGCACCGCCGCGGACTCCCCGCGCGCGCGGCGCGCCACCCCGATCGCGCCGCTCCAGACGACCTCCCCGTCCTCGAGGATCGCCGCCTGCACGCCGGGGACGCCGGCTTCCTCGGCCCACGCGCCG
>JAUIEL010000355.1 GCA_030428825.1 bacterium | reverse complement strand
CCCGAACGCGTTCCAAGCCGCGCAGCGACTAGGACAGCGGGTCGGAGACACCTCCCCGTCTCGCTCCCCGCCGTGGCGAACGCGCCGACGTTCCCGAACGCGTTCCTCACCTCGTAGCGTCGACGTAGCCGAGCGCTTCGAGGCGCGCGGCGATCTCCGGGTCCATCGTGGCCTCGTCGTCGGAGGGGGCGGGGGCGGCGGCGCGGAGGGCGGCCTTGCGCTTCTCGAACCGTTCGAGCATGCGGCGGACGACGTGGGGGCGAGCGGCGGCGAGGTCGTTCGCGTCGAAGGGGTCCTGGTCGAATCGGAAGAGGTGGAGCGTCTCGTCCTCGCCCTCCGGCGCGTCCCGGACGAGCTTCCAGTCGCCGTGGACGTACGCGCTCCAGCGGGTCGGGTGTTCCCAGATCACGTCGCGCTCGGAGGGGGCGTCGCGGCGTTCGCCGAGGAGCGGGTGTCCGCTGACGCGCGGGTCTTCCTCGACGCCGAGCAGCCGGGTGAGGGTCGGCGCGAGGGCCCGCAGCGTCACGGCGTCGGTCACCCGCGCGCCGGACGGGACGCCGGGACCGCGGAGGACGAGCGGGACGCGGACGTTCTCGGCCCAGTGGAAGCCGAAGTGGCCGAACTCGCCGTGCTCGAGAAACTGCTCGCCGTGGTCGGACACGAACGCCACCACCGTGTCGTCGGCGAGTCCGAGCTGCTCGAGGCGCCGAAGCAGGGGACGGACGAACTGCTCGTCCGCCTGGCGGACCGTCGAGCGATAGAGCCACGCCAGTCGCTCCGTCGCGGCGGGGTCGAACTCCTCCGACGCGCGGCGGTACAGCTCGTCGCCGGGGACCCCGGCGAGCTCGGGGCGGACCTCCGGGGTCTCGAGGGACTCGCGGTGGGGATAGAAGTTGTGCACGACGTAGGTGTGCACGAAGAGGAAGAACGGCTGGTCGTCGACGCGCCCGAGGTGGTCGAGCACCGGGGCGAGGTTCTTCGCCGACTCGGCGACGGGGACGTCGAGGATCTGCGCCTCGCGTTTCGACACGTGCCGCGGGTCGTCCGTCAGCCCCGGATCGTGCGTGCCGTAGAGCGAGAACCCCTGGTCGAACCCGAAGCGCGGGTCGACGAACCCGCCGCCGGTGAACGCGGCGGTCAGCCAGCCCCGCTCGGCGAGCCGGGCCGCGAGGAGGGGGGAGCGCCGGGCGTCGAGTCGGTCCGGCGCCTGTTCGACGCCGTGTTCGAGCGGGTGCTGGCCGGTCATCATCGTCGCGTGCGACGGGAGGGTGTACGCGCCGAGGGAGAGCGCGCGGGCGAACGTCGTCCCCTCCGCCGCGAACGCGTCGAGGTGGGGGGTCCTGCCGCCGGGAGGATCGACGGCGCCGACCATGTCCGCGCGGAGCGTGTCGAGCGAGACGAGGACGAGGTTCGGGCCGGGCCGCGACTCCGGCGTGCCGAGGAGGCGGGGCGTGCCCCAGGCGGAGTCGACGTCCGTCGGGCCGTCGGCGGCGAGCGTCAGCCGGACGCGTCGGCCCGCGAACCGCTCGAGCGGGACGACCCAGGGCGTGAACCGCGTCCGGCCGGGCGGGGCCGGCGACTCGGTGCGCGCCGCGATCTCCTCGCCGTCGATCAGGACGCGAAGGGTCGCGTCCTCCGACGCGCCGGCGGCGAGCGTCGTCGCGGTGTCGAGGCGCGGGCGGCGGCGCGGGACGTCGACCTCGAACGCGACGCGGCTGGCGCCGGGGACGAGGAGCGCGTCGCGGCGCTCCTGGTGGACGTCGATCCGGGCGCGGAGCAGCTCGGGTCCGATCGGCCGCGCCGGCTCGAGGATCGCGCGCGCCTCCAGCGCGCCGAGTCGTCGCACGCGCACGGCGTCGACGAGCAGCCCGAGGTCCCCGCCGGCGAGCGTCACCTCGATCGCGCCGCGGGTCGGGTCGGCGGGGAGGACGATCGAGAGGTCGCGCCAGCCGGTGCCGCGGCCGGCCTCGAGACGGGCGATCCGCCAGGGCCCCGCGTGCTCGATCAGCTCCGTCGCGGCGCCCCCTTCGAGCTCGGCGCGGGTCGGCGCTCGCGAGAGGAAGCGGACGAAGAGACCGGGCCGCTCGGCGCCGTCGTCCGGCTCGGCGAGGACCCGGACGCGCGCGGTCACGACGTGCGCCGCCCCGACCGTCGGGCGAACGTACCGGGTGAGGCGCCCGGAGCGCGCGCCGACGAACGCGACGGAGCGCCCGTCCTCGGGGTCGGCGCCGGTCGGCGCGACGACGGCGAACCAGTCGTTCGACAGGCCGTCGTCGAACGAGTCGTCGAGCCGCACGGACGCGGGCGGCGGGGCCGCGCCGTCCCGGAGACGGTCGAGCGTCGGAGAAACGACGGTCGCGTCGGCGAGCCGGTCGATCAGGTCGATCGAGGGCGTCCCGGTACGAGGGGCGTCGCGGCATCCCCCGAGGGCGGCGGCGACGAGCAGGGCGGGGAGGATCGCGACGCGCGAGGACACGCGGGCACCATACTCGATCGGGCGGGCGAGTCCGGGGAAAGGAAGCCGGGCCGCTCCCCGCGGGGCGCGGCCCGGCGCGCGACTCGACGGCGTGGCCGTCTCGACGCGGGGATCAGGCGCCGAACGAGACGGCGACCCCCTCGGAGTTCGAGAACCCGGTGCCGCCGGGGGCGCCCGGGTCGCTCACGAACGCCTGCAGGTAGACCGTCCCGACGTCCGCCGTGACCGTGGTCGGCACGAGCACCGGGAACTGGATCGCGCCGGCGCCCGGACCACCCGCGGAGAGCGGGAACGGTCCGATCGGGGTCGGGAAGAGCGGGAAGACGTTCAACGTGCATCCACCTCCCATCGGCAGGGCCGCCGGGCCGAGGCCGAGGAAGAGGAAGACGAGCGCCCCGCCGTTCCCCCCGCCGACGTCGAGCACGACGTCGTAGCCGTTGGCGGGGCACCCCTGGAGGGTGAACTTCGGGACGAATCCGCCGGTGCCGGGGCAGCCCGCGCCGTAGTTCGACACGTGGCCGCCGCAGACGCCGGGCCAGAACCCGGTGTCCGACTCCGCGGCGCCGCCGGCCAATCCGTCGGCGGCGTCGGCCTGACCGACGGACGCGCCGAGGGAAAACCCGCCGGCGGCGGCGAACGTCCGGCCGCCTCCCTCGACCGTGTGCCAGGTCAGCTCGAACCCGCCGCCGGACTGGGCGAACGCCGTCGAGGAGAGGAGGAACGAGAGCGCGGGGGCGAGGAACGACGCCTTCATCGGTTCGACTCCGCGCGATCCGCGGCGAGGCCCTCCACGAGCCGAGTGAGCCGCTCCACCTTCGCCTCGAGGTCGGCGACGCGGTCCGGCGCCGCGACGCGACCCGGCGCGGCCGGCCGGAGGGGGACCGCTTCGAACGTTCCGTTCCCGAGGTTGTGGTGCAGGACCAGCGCGCCGTCGGCCGCGAGCGCCCGGAGGTCCGGGCGGCGGTCGCCGTCGTAGTCCGTCCACTCGAGCTCGACGAGCGCGGTCGTCGGGTCGTGGTGGAGGACCCCCGTCGTGTCGAGGAACGAGCCGTCGCCGAGGTTCCGCTTCAGCGTCAGCCGGCCGTCGGCGTCGAGGACCGCGACGTCGACGAGCGTGTCGCCGTCGTAGTCCGCCCACGTCTCGTCGCCCGCCCCCGCGACCGGGGCCGAGCGGACGGCCGTCTCGCCGTCTCTCCCGTCGTCGCCGTCCCCGACGACCTCCCGCACGACGCCCTCCTCCCCGTCCCGGCCGTCGGCGCCGTCGAGGCCCGCGGCCCGTTCGAGCGAGTCGAGACGCGTCACGAGCCCGTCGATCGCGTCCTGGATCGGGACGTCCGAGGTCGTGGTCGCGGCGTCGTCGACCGCGAGCGCACGGGAGACGGCGTCGTCCTCGACCGCCACCGGCGAGCGCCAGCCGGGCTGGACGAGCGCCATCACGACGCCGTTCCCGCTCCCGGACCTCGCCTCCAGCGCGATGCCGAGCGACGGTCCGGGGCGGTCCATCGCCATGGCGTGTCCGCGGACGTCGCTCGAGGTCAGGGGATCGCCGGCCGAGACCGGGCCGGTCACCTTCACCGGGACGCGTCCGACGAGGGCGACCGCGACGTTGCCGCGGACCCAGGTGTCGAGCGCGCGCTCGAGGTCGTCCTTGAGGGCGCTCCGGGCGGGGTCGCCGGGGTGGAGGCGGAGCTCCTCCTTCACCTCGGCGAGGCGCCGCACGATCGGATCGGCGTCGCGGGTCGGGCCGTTCATCACGAGGGCGGGCCGGGTCGAGACGACGCCGACGAGCGCGGCGTCGTACGCCGTGTCCGCGGCGACGACCGCCTCGGCCGCGCCGGCGTCCGCGCGCACGACCGTCCCCGCCTCGAGGTCGTCGGGGCCGAGGAACGTCTCGGCGAGGTCGCAGCCGCCGGCCGTGTTCAGCGCGCCGTCGATGCCGAGGCTGCCGATGTCGTCGACGACGAACTCGACGTCCGTGCCGTTCTTGAACGCCCAGCCGGAGGAGGAGTTGTCCGTGACGTCCCACTCGAAGGCGGACTGGATGGCGCCGGTCGTCCCCGTGCACCCGGTGAGGGCCGCGGTCGCGGTCTCCTGCCAGACGATCGAGTTGACGTCGCCGTCGACGTCGAACTCGATGGTCGGCCCCTGCAGGTAGAGGTTCCCCCCCAGCTCCAGGTCCTCGGAGACCATGAGGTCGTTCGCCCCCGCGATCTGGCCGGCGACCGGCGTACGGTACGTGCCGATCCGGTTGTAGGCGACCGTCGTGGTGGCGGTCGGCCCGTTGGCGGTGAGGACGCCCGTGACCAGCAGGTCGTCGGTCCACTCCAGGCGATCGTCGCTGTCGTCGAACTGCAGCGCCTCGCCGGTCGAGGAGCCGGAGTTGAAGAAGTAGATCTCGCTGTCCCCCTCCGGTCCTCCCGGACGGAGGTAGACGGTGCCGGTGGCCGCCTCGAAGTCGCCGATCGAGCGGATCGTGTCGACGCTCGAGTCGCCGAGCTCCAGCTCCAGGTTGGCGCCGGAGATGACCATCTGCGCGGGGCTCCCCGCGACGACGAGGTTCGTGCCGTTGGCGAGGGTGACGGCGCCGCCGACGTCGAGGTTCCCGTCGACGTTCAGCGTCGTCCCGACCGACGTGGTGAGCGTCCCGGCCGTGAACGAGTCGGTGGCGTTGCTCCGCAGGAAGGCCGAGCTGTCGAGCCCGTCGAGCGTGCCGGCGTTCGTCGAGGCGGAGAAGGTGATCGTGTTCGCCGCGTCGTTCGGGGTGATCGTCATGTTCGTCCCGGCGACGAGGTCGATGTTCCCGCCGTCGTTCAGCACGCCGTCGACGGCGCTGACGATCGACGGGCCGATGTCGGCGGCGGTGACCGAGCCGTTCAGGATCTTCGCGGAGTCGACCGATCCGGTCGCGAGGTCGGCGTTCGTGACCGTCCCGTCGGCGATCTTCGCGGAGTTGATCGAGTTGCTCGACAGGTCGGCGGCGGCGATCGAGCCGTCGACGATCCTCGAGGACGTGACGGAGTTCGCCCCGATCGCCCGCGCGAAGAGCGCGTTCGGCGTCGCCTTCAGCTCGACGCGAGGGCTGAGCGTCACGTACGCGCCGGACCCGGCCGGGTTGCGCAGGCGGATCTCCACCCAGCGCGCGTCGCCGGAGAACGCGGCGGCGCCGAAGTCGAGGTCGACGGTGAAGACGCCGCGCGAGACCGCCGTGTTCGGGCGGTTGTTCGTGCCGAGCAGGGCGCCGGCGGCGGCCTGGTCGTACAGGAGGAAGACGAGGTCGGTCGGCGTGTTGACGACGACGTTCTGCAGGCGCAGCTCGCCCTGGAAGGTGAACGACGTCCCGAGCGGGACCTGGGCGGCGGCGTCCGTTGCGGGGAGGAACGCGAGACACATCCCGGTGATGGTCGTTGCGAGACGAGGGAGATTCATGTGTGGGCACTCCTGGGGTACGCGGATCGGGGACCGTCCCCCGATCCGCCCGCCGTCGGTCCGGCGGACGTTCCTTCGATCCGCGCCCGGCTGCAAAGTGCGTGCCCGCGCGTCGAGACGCGCGGCAAGGAATGAGAGCGCGTCGGTCGCCGCGACTTCGCGCGCGACTGCCCGGATTCGAGCGGGGGCGGGAGATCAGGTGCGGGACGCGGTGGTGCGGATCACGCGACGATGCCGCGGATCACGTCGGCGTCCTGCGGACCGGTGAGTCGCTGGTCGAGGCCGCCGTAGAAGTACGAGAGCTTCGTGTGGTCGACCCCCATGAGGTGGAGGATCGTCGCGTGGAGGTCGCGGACGTGGTGGCGGTCGACCGCCGCCTCGGCGCCGATCTCGTCGGTCTCTCCGTACGAGCCCGGCTTCACGCCGGCGCCGGCGAGCCACATGGTGAACCCCTTCGGGTTGTGGTCGCGGCCGTCCTCGGTGATCGTGGTCTGCGCCATCGGCTGCCGGCCGAACTCGCCGCCCCAGACGACGAGGGTGTCCTCGAGCATGCCGCGCCGCTCGAGGTCGGTCAGGAGGGCCGCGATCGGGCGGTCGACCTCGGGTCCGTGGATGGAGAGGTTCTCCTCCACGCCGTGGTGCGCGTCCCAGGTCTGCTGCTGGTGGCCGCCGCCGTGGTAGATCTGGACGAAGCGGACGCCGCGCTCGAGGAGGCGGCGCGCGATCAGGCACTGGCGACCGAACGGCGAGGGCCCGACGGACAGCCGGTGCGGGCCCTTCGGCTCGTCGAGCGCGTACATCCGCCGGGTCTCCTCGCTCTCGCTCGACAGGTCGAGCGCGGCCGGGGCGCTCGCCTGCATCCGGTACGCCAGCTCGTAGCTCTCGATGCGGGCGGAGAGCTCGGTCGCGCCGGGGCGCTCCGCGGCGTGGAGCCGGTTCAGCGCCGCGAGCGCGTCGATCTGGGCCCGCTGCGCCGCGCGGTCGAGGCCGAGCCCTCCCGCCTCGATCGGCGCGGGCCGGAGGTCGAGCACCGGCGCGCCGGTCGAGCGGAAGAGCGTCCCCTGGTGCGCGGCGGGGATGAACCCGGACGACCAGTTCGTCGGCCTGCAGCTGACGCACAGCGGCCGCTTCTCGCGCCCCGAGGGCCCGCCGGCGCCGCTGGTCGCGCACCGCCACCCGGTGCTCGGCGTCAAGTACCCGCACACCGCCGACGCGCACGTGTTGACCGACGGCGAGCTCGAGGCGCTCGGCGACAACTACGTCCGGTCCGCGAAGCTCGCGCACGAGGCCGGCTTCGACTTCGTCGACGTCAAGTCGTGCCACGGCTACCTGCTGCACGAGCTGCTCGGCGCGCGGCAGCGCGACGGCAGCTACGGCGGCGAGGGCCTCGAGGG
>JAUIEL010000354.1 GCA_030428825.1 bacterium | reverse complement strand
GGTTCGCGTGCGCGCTCGGCGCGGCGAGGGCCGCCGCGCCGAGCGTGAGTGCGGCCCCGGCCGAGCGCCAGGACCGGAGAGGACGAGGATGGAGGGTCGTTTCGGGTCGCATGATTCGCCTCCTTCGGGCGAGGGTGTTTCGTGGACACCCCCGACCGCCGAGGCGGACCCCGCGGGCCGACACCGAAATCGAGGAAATCCCGGGGGGCGCCGCCCGTCCCGTCCCGGCTCGAGTTCACCGTCGGGCTGCTACGGTGCATCCCCCTTGGAGCCTCCCATGCGCGCAGCCCGCCCCGCCCTCCTCCTCCTCGACCTCTTCCTCCTCCTCTGCGTCGTCGGCGCGACGCCCCTCGCCGCCGACCCCGCCGATCCCGGCGCCGCGCTCCGCCCCGGCGATCGGGTCGCGTTCGTCGGCGGCGCCCTCGCCGAGCGGATGCAGCACGACGGAGGCCTCGAGGCGCGCCTCCAGCTCCTCCGCCCCGATCTCGAGTTGTCGTTCCGGAACCTCGGCTTCTCCGGGGACGAGCTGACGATCCGGCAGCGGACCGAGGGGTTCGGCGCGCCGGAGGAGCACCTCGACCGGGTCGGGGCCACGGTGGTGCTCGGGTTCTGGGGGTTCAACGAATCGTTCGCCGGGGTCGAGGCGCTCCCCGCGTATCGCGAGGACCTGCGGGCGTGGATCGAACGCGTCCGGGGAGAGGGGCGGCGGATCGTCCTCTTCTCCGGTGCGCCGTGCGAGGACCTCGGCGATCCGCTCCTCCCGGACCCGGCCGCGGAGAACGCGCGCCTCTCCGCCTTCGACGCCGCGACCGCCGAGGTCGCCGCCGCGCTCGACGTCCCGTTCGTCGACCTCTCGACGCCGCTCTCCTCGCGCTACGCCCGCGGCGACGGGCCGTTCACGATCGACGGGATCCACCTGAACGGTCGCGGTCACGCGCTCGCGGCGGAGGTGATCGCCGCCGCGCTCTCGGGCGAGGTCGACCCCGCCCTCGACGACGCCCGACTCGAGGCGGTCCGGGAGGCGGTGCTGGACAAGAACGTCCTCTGGTTCAACCGCTACCGCGCGACCGACGGCTACAACGTCTACGGCGGACGCTCGAGCCTGGCGTACGAGTCCGGACTCACGAACCACACCGTGCTCCAGCGCGAGCTCGCGATCCTCGACGCGATGTGCGACGCGCGCGACCGCCGGATCCGGGCGATCGCGCGCGGGGAGTCGCCGCCTCCGCTCGACGCCGACCTTCCGGCGCCGATCCCCGTCGCCACCAATCGTCCCGGCGAGGGCGACGGGGGACGACACCTCTACCTCTCCGGGGACGCGGCGATCGCGGAGATGACGCCGGCCCCGGGGACCGCGGTGTCGCTCTTCGCCGACGAGTCGATGTTCCCCGAGCTGGTCAACCCGGTACAGATGGCGTTCGACCCGCGGGGCCGCCTCTGGGTGGCCGCGTGGCCGACGTACCCGCACTGGGCGCCCGGCGAGCCGCGGAACGACAAGCTCCTGATCCTCGAGGACGTCGACGGCGACGGCCGGGCGGACCGGTGCACGACGTTCGTCGACGACTTGCACAACCCGACCGGCTTCGAGTTCTGGAACGGCGGCGTCCTGGTCGCGAACGCTCCCGACCTCCTGTTCCTCGAGGACACCGACGGCGACGATCGGTGCGACCGGCGCGAGCGCCTGCTGCACGGGCTGAGCTCCGCCGACACGCACCACGCGGCGAACAGCTTCGTCCTCGGGCCGGACGGCGCGCTCTACTTCCAGGAGGGGACGTTCCACCGCTCGCAGATCGAGACCGTGCGCGGTCCGATCCGGAACCGGAACGCGTGCGTCTGGCGCTACGACCCGCGGCGCCGGACGGTCGAGAGGTACGTCGCGTACGACTTCGCGAACCCCCACGGGCACGTCTTCGATCGGTGGGGCCAGGACTTCGTCACCGACGGCACGGGGAACGTCAACTACTACGCGCTGCCGTTCTCCGGCCACCTCGACCCGCCGAAGAAGCACCGCGGGTACTTCCCGTTCTTCCGGCAGCGGTCGCGGCCCGCGGCCGCGACCGAGATCGTCTCGAGCGCGCACTTCCCGACCGAGTGGCAGGGGAACTACCTCGTCGCGAACGTGATCGGCTTCCAGGGGATCTTCCGGTACGCGCTCCGGGACGACGGGGCCGGGTTCTCGGCCGACGAGCTCGACCCGGTCGTCCACAGCCGGGATCCGAACTTCCGGCCGTCGGACGTCGAGGTCGGCCCGGACGGCGCGATCTGGTTCCTCGACTGGCACAACGCCCTGATCGGCCACATGCAGCACCACCTCCGCGACCCGAGCCGCGACCGCGCCCACGGCCGCGTCTACCGGGTCACGCGGACGGGGACCCGCCCGCTGGTGCCGCCTCCGATCGCCGGCGAACCGGTCGAGGCGATCCTGCCCCTCCTCGCCGACCCGAGCGACCGCGTCCGGTCGCGCGCGCGGATCGAGCTCTCCGGCCGCCCGACCGAGCGCGTCGTGGCGGAGATCGGGGACTGGCTGGAGACGCTCCCGCCCGACGCTCCGGACGCCGACCACCGTCGCCTCGAGGCGCTCTGGGTGCAGCAGGGGCACGGAGTCCTCGACGAGAGCCTCGTCGTGCGGCTCCTCGCGTCGGACGACTTCCGCGCGCGCGCCGCGGCGACGCGCGTCCTCCGGCAGATGCGCGACCACGCGACGCGGCCGCTCCGCCGCTTCGCGCGGATCCTCGACGACCCGCACCCGCGGGTCCGGCTGGAGGCGCTGGTCGCGCTGTCGTTCTTCCGCGAGGCCGAGGCGGCGGAGCTCGCGCTGAAGGTCCTCGGCCACGAACGCGACCGCTTCGTCGACTACGCGCTGCAGGAGACGCTCGAGCAGCTCGAACCGTGGTGGCGCGCCGCGCTCACCTCCGGCCGGCCGTTCGCGATCGATCGACCCGAGGGGCTGGCGCGGCTCCTCCGGCGGCTCGACGACGACGAGCTGGCGCGGGTGGCGGAGAGCGCCCCGCTCTTCCGCGAGCGGCTGGCGCGCCCCGCGCTCGACGCCGCCGCCCGGCGAGACGCGCTGCTCGGGCTCGCGAACCGGTCGGGGAGCGACCCGGGGGCCGAGCTCGTCGCGGCGATCGACCGCGCCGACCTCCGGACCGACGGCCATGCCGACCACCTCCTGATGGGGCTCTTCGCGGCGCTCCCGGTCGTGCCGGACGCGTCGCGCCCGGCGGTCGTCTCCGCGCTGGGCCGGCTCGCGGTCGAAGGGCGGCGGGCGTCGACGCGACGGCTCGCGACCGCGGCCCGGATGCGCGCCGAGGGGACGGCGACGCCGAGCTGGGACGCCACCGCCGACGACCCGGAGCGCCGGATCGACCTGCTGGAGTCGCTCCCTCACCTCCACGACGTGAAGGTCGCGCGCGAGCTCTTCCCGCTCGTCCTCGCCGAGCTCGACGCGTCGGGCGAGGCGACCGACCCGACGCTCGGCCGATACGTCCGGGTGGAGCTCCCCGGGCCGGAGCGGATCCTGACGCTCGCCGAGGTCGAGGTCGAGAGCGGCGGCCGGAACCTCGCGCCGGCCGGGATCGCGTCGCAGGAATCGGTCGCCTGGGGCGGGGACCCGGAGCGGGCGATCGACGGGAACAGGAGCGGCCGGTTCGGGGACGGCGGGCAGACGCACACCGCGGAGACCCGGCCCGACCCCTGGTGGGAGCTCGACCTCGGCGACGCGACTCCCGTCGACGCGGTGACGATCTGGAACCGGACCGACGGCGCGCTCGGACGGCGGCTCGACGGCGCGGTCGTCTCGGTCCTCGACGCGGAACGACGGACGGTCTTCCGCGCGACGCTCGACCCGGCGCCGGACGTCTCGCTCCGCCTGGAGCTCCGCGGCCCCGGCGCGCGCCTCCGCGCCGCCGCCGTCCGCGCGATCGGCGCGCTCGCCGCCGGCGGCGTCCGGACCGACGAGGCGGTCGCCGCGCTCGCGGAGCGCTTCGACGACGATCTGCTCCGGGGACGCGTCGTCGCCGCGCTGCGCGACGTCCCCGCCGCGCGTTGGCCGGACGACGTGCGGCGGGCGCTCGCCGAACGCCTGACGGAGCGGCTCGAGGCGGACGACGATCGGGCGCTCGCGAGCCCGACCGGTCGCGAGCTGCTCGCGTTCGCCGACGACCTCGCGCCGCACCTCGACGAGGCGTCGCGCGCCGGCCTGCTCGAGGTCCGACGGCGGCGGGGACCGCAGGTCGTGGTGCTCCGACCGGTGCCGGACCGGCTCGAGTACGACCGGACGGAGTTCACGGTCGTCGCGGGGCGGCCGGTCGAACTCGCGTTCGAGAACGTCGACATCATGCCCCACAACGTCGTGGTCACCGCGCCCGGGCAGCTGGCGACGGTCGGCCTGGCGGCGGAGGAGATGGCGCGCGACCCGGACGCCGCCGCGAAGGGGTTCGTCCCCGACCGGCCGGAGGTCCTCTGGGCGACCCGGCTGCTCCAGCCGGGCGAGCGGGAGACGCTCCGGTTCGACGCCCCCGGCGTGCCGGGCGACCATCCGTTCGTCTGCACCTTCCCCGGCCACTGGGTCCGGATGAACGGCGTGATGCACGTCGTCGCGGACGGGGCGGCGCCGGCCCCGGAGACGACCGCGTTGCGGACGGTCGGCGATCCGAGCGGACGGCCGTTCGTCCGGAACTGGACCGTCGACGAGCTCGTCCCGGACCTCCCCCTCGTCGACGGCCGGTCGGCGGCGCGCGGACTCGAGGTGATGAGGGCCGCCTCGTGTCTCGCGTGCCACGCGACCGGGGACGGGAACGCCGCCCGCGTCGGCCCCGACCTCCGCGAGGTCGTCGGCCGGTACGAGCGGGAGGATCTCCTGCGGCAGATCCTCGAACCGTCGGCGACGATCGCGGAGGAATACGTCGTCGAGATCTTCGTGACGTACGACGGGAGGGTCGTCGCGGGGCGGGTGATCGAGGAGGACCGGCGGGCGATCCGCGTGCAGACCGATCCGTACCAGGTGAAGCCGCCGGTCGAGCTCCGCCCGCGCTCGGTCCGCCTGCGGAG
Source organism: bacterium (assembly GCA_030428825.1). GTDB lineage: Bacteria > Planctomycetota > B15-G4 > B15-G4 > JADJEK01 > JAUIEL01. The sequence goes on along the minus strand of JAUIEL010000354.1, from coordinate 2,260 downwards.
GACCTCGGACGTCTCGGGCATGCCGCAGGGCCTCCTGTCCACGTTTCAGAAGGGAGACATCCTCGACCTGCTCGCGTACCTGGAGTCGCTCCGGTTGCACGAACGAAACTGACCGCGCGGTCGAGCGTCGCCGTCGGGGCCGATTCGGTTCAGAGGATTCGAGTCCGCGTCCGATGAGGAACTTCGGCGGAGGAGAGCCCTCTCCTCCCGGAGGTCCAGTCGATGGCGAGCCGGTCCCTCTCCCCCTCCCGCGCCGCGGTCGCGCTGCTCACCGCGCTCCTCCTCCCCTCCTGCGCGACGATCGTCTCCGACGCGAGCACGCTCCTCCACATCGACTCGAACGCGAGCGAGGCGCGGGTCGTCGTCCTCGACGCGGACGACCGCCCGGTCTTCGAGGGCGTCACGCCGTGCCACGTCGAGGTCGACAACGGCGCCGGATACTGGAAGGGCGCGCGCTACGTGGTGGAGGTCCGGAAGGACGGCTACCTCCCCCGCCGCGTCGAGCTGGAGGCGGAGGTCGATCCGGCGTTCTTCGGGAACGCGCTCCTCCCCGGCGGGCTGATCGGCTCGCTCCTGATCGACCCGCTGACCGGCGCGATGTTCGAGCTGACCCAGAGCCGGCTCGACATCGAGCTCGCGGCGATCTCGTTCTGACACCGCGCCGCGTTCCGCGCCCGGAACGCGCCCCGCCGGCCCTCCCTTGACTCCGGCGCGCGCGCCGCGTGCAGTGACCCGGGACCGCTTCGCCCCCGGAGTCCGGATGCCCTGCTCGACGCTCCTCCCCGCCCTCCTCCTCGCCGCGGCCGGGACCGCGCCGCCCGCGTGGCCGCAGTGGCGCGGGCCGCTCGGGACCGGCGAGGCGCCCGACGCCGATCCGCCGGTCCGTTGGAGCGCGACCGAGAACGTGCGGTTCCGGGTCGAGCTGCCGGGGAAGGGACACTCGACGCCCGTCGTCGTCGGCGACCTCCTGATCCTGACGACCGCGGTCCCGCACGGCCCGCCGTTCGCACCCGCCCCGTTCAACGTCCCTCCCGAGCACGACAACGTCGGCGTGACGCGCCGCCACCGGTTCCAGGTCCTCGCGCTCGACCGCCGCGACGGCCGGGTGGTCTGGACGACGACGGTGCGGGACGCGGTCCCCCGCGCCGGCGGGCACGTCACCGCGAGCCTCGCGTCGGCGTCCCCGGTCACCGACGGCCGCCTCGTCGTGGCGTCGTTCGGTTCGCACGGGCTGTTCGCGCTCGACCTCGACGGGGAGGTCGTCTGGGAGAAGGACCTCGGCCCGATGCGGCCGAAGCACGAGCACGGCGAGGGGGCCTCGCCGGCGCTCGCCCGCGAGACCGTGGTCGTCAACCGCGACCACGAGGGAGCCTCGTTCGTCGTCGCCCTCGCGCTCGCGACCGGCGAGGAGCTCTGGCGGGCCGAGCGCGACGAAGGGACCTCGTGGTCGTCGCCCCTCGTCGTCGAGAGCGACGGTCGCTCGCTCGCGGTCGTGAACGGCACGCGCCGGGTCCGCGCGTACGACCTCGAGACCGGCGCCGTCGTCTGGTCGGCCGGCGGCCTGTCCCAGAACGTCTGCGCGACCCCGGTCGCCGGGCGCGGGCTCGTGATCGCGGGGAGCAGCTACGAGAAGCGGGCGATGTTCGCGGTCCGGCTCGAGGGCGCGGAGGGGGACGTGACGGGGACCGACCAGGTCGCCTGGTTCCGCTCGCGCCGGACGCCGTACGTCCCCTCGCCGCTCCTGTACGGCGACGCGCTCTACTTCCTCGGCCACTACCAGGGGGTCCTCTCCCGGGTCGACGTCGTGACCGGCGACGAGCCGACCGGCCCGTTCCGCCTCGACGGGATCTACGACGTCTACGCGTCCCTCCTCGGCGCGGCGGACCGCGTCTACGTCGTCGGCCGCGAGGGGACGACCGTCGTCCTCTCGCACGCCCCCGAACCGGAGGTCCTCGCCGTGAACGAGCTCGACGACGTCTTCGACGCCTCGCCGGTCGCCGTCGGCCGCGTCCTCTATCTCCGCGGCGAGCGGGCGCTGCACGCGCTCGAGACGGCGGCCCCTCCCCCGCCCGCGCGGGACGACTGACCGCGCGGTGCCGCGGCGGGGCGCGCTCTCCTGGCTCTGGAACGGGCTCGCGCTCGCGATGCTCGGCGCCGCGGTCTGGGTGCACCGCGACGCGACCGCCGACGTCCGCGCGCACGAGGCGGCGGCGGCGGACGCGGCGGAGCGCGCGGCGCGCCGGACCGCGCGCGCGGCCTG
>JAUIEL010000353.1 GCA_030428825.1 bacterium | reverse complement strand
CCTCGTCTCTCGGCGCGGGGGCGTCACGGAAGGCCAACGCGATCGTCGCCACGTCGAGGCGAGGCTCGGCGGGGACCGGGTCGAGTTCGATCGCGCGCCTCAACTCCTCGAGCGCCGTCTCCGCATCGCTGCGAGCGCGGAGCTTCCCGAGGACGTGGTGCGCAGCCGCTCGGGAGGGGCGATCTCGCGGAGGCTCTCGGAGGAACGCCTTGGCGTCGCTCTGGAGCGCGGCGAGGCGCTCATCCACCTCGCGCAGGAGGGCCACGGACCCCGACTCCGTCGCCTTCTTCTCCAGATCGGCGAGATCGTTCCATCGGAGCACGAGGAGGAGCCCTCGTGCTCGCTCTCGATGCGCGTCCATCGTCTCGTTCGCCACGATTCGGTCGAGGAGCGCCCGGCACCGACTCGAGTCCACTTCCTCCTGCGCTCGATCGGACTCGAACAGCATCAGGAAAGTGTCGTCCGGCCGCTCCGCCCGCGCCGCGGCGAGCTCGCGCTCGACGGCGTCGTGTTTCCCCATGCGGTGGAGGATCGTGAGGCGGTTGGCGAGGTCCCATCCGGTCCGGGACCGGCTCGGGATCGTCTCGTACGCGGCCAGCGCCTCGTCCCACCGCCCGCAGAGCAGCAGGAGGTGGACCCGCTTGCCGATCACCATCGGCGTCGGCCGGCTCGGCTCCGGCAGCTTCCGGAGCAGCCGATAGGCGAAGTCGAACGCCCCCGCGTCGACGTGGTGCATCACCTCGGCCAGCCCGACCCGGTAGTCGTCGCTCCACGCGTCGGCGGCCGCGTCGATCTCCGCCTTCCGGTCGGCGAGCGGGGCGTACGCCATGCGGAGGGCGAGGAACGTCACGACGTGGTCGAGCGGCGAGCGCGCCTCGATCGTCCGCGGGATCTCGTCGCGGCGCTCCGCGAGCGCCCGGAGCGCCGCCGTCGCGCGACGCGGGCCGTGCTCCGCCTCGAGCGCGTCGAGGCGCCCGATCGTCGTCTCCGGGGCGAGATGGAGCGAGGCGAGCGCGAGCGCGACGCCCGTCCGCCACGGGTCGAACCGACGTGCCCCCGCGGCCTCGGAGTCCGCCACGAGCTGCTCGAGGAGCGCCGGCGGCTGGGTCTCCCAGGTGCTCATGAGCTGGTCGAGGAGCGCCTCGAGCGCCCGCCGGGCCGCGAGCTCCTCCCGGAGCGCGAGGTCTCCCGGCGTCGGCGCGGTCTCGTCCGCGAGCTCGTCGAGCTTCTCCTCGGCCGTCGCGAGGTCTCCCGCCGCGAGCGCCGCCCGCGCGCCGCTCCGGATCGACTCGATCAGGCCCCGGCTCCGCGCGCTCTCGGCCAGGGCGAAGGCCGAAGCCACCAGCGCGGCGAGCGTCACCGTCGCGATCGCGGCGCTGGTCCGCGGGCGGCGCTTGATCCGGCGCCAGACGATCGTCGCCGGGCCGAGCGGGCGCGCCTCGACCGGCTCGTCCCGGAGGTACCGCTCGAGGTCGTCCGCCAGGGCGCCGGCGGTCGGGAAGCGGTCCTCCTTCTCGAGCGCGGTCGCGCGCGCGATGATCGCCTCGAGGTCCCGCTCGCGGCGGTCGAGCCGGACCGGCAGCGTGTCGCGGTTCTGCGCCGCGATGAGGAGCCCCTCCGCGGAGTCGCCGGCGCAGAGGCGCCGCCCGGTCACCAGCTCGAACAAGGTCGCCCCGAGGGAGTAGACGTCGGCGCGGGCGTCGACCTCGCCGGACCCCTTCACGATCTGCTCGGGCGCCATGTACGCCAGCGTCCCGGCGAACTCCAGACTCTTGGTGACGGGGACCGCGACGTCACGGGCGAGCCCGAAGTCGACGAGGTACGGCGTCCCCCGGTCGAGGATGACGTTCGCCGGCTTGACGTCGCGGTGCAGCACGCCGCTCCGGTGCGCCTCGTCGAGCGCCCGCGCGACCTTCGCCGTGATCTCCGCCGCCTCGCGCGGGGTGACGCGTCCGACCACGTGCTCGAGGCCGGGCCCGGAGAGCCATTTCATGACGACGTAGAGGAGGCCGTCCTGTTCGTCGACGGCGTGGACCGGGACGATGTTCGGGTGATCGAGGCTGCTGGCGAGCTTCGCCTCCCGTTCCAGCCGCGCCTTCGCCTTCGGGTCGGCGCGGCCGTCGGTCCGGAGGATCTTGACCGCCACCAGCCGGTCGAGGTCGACCTGCTCGGCGAGGTAGACCTCCCCCATCCCCCCCTCGCCGATCCGCGTCCGGAGCCGGTACGGACCGAGCTGCTCGACCGGCGGCGCGCCCGCGTCCTCCGCCTCGTCCTCCTCGCGCGGCGCCGCCGGATCGAACGCGCGGTCCGTCGACGCGGCCGTCGGATCGCTCGCCAGGAGCTCCCTCACCTCGGCCGCGAACGCCTCGTCCCCTCCGCAGAGCGCGAGCAGGTCGACCGACTCCCCCGCCTCCCGGGCCGCGTACCAGGCGATCAGCACCTCGCGCAGTCGTTCGTCGTCGATGCTCATGGGACGAGATCGTAGCGGACGAGCGGACGCCCGCGGGGCGCCCGCTCCTTCGCCGAAACGGCCGCGTCACGGATCACGGCGCGCACGGCGGCGCCGAGGCCGCTCGGCGGACCACCGACGCGCCGGGTGACGGCGTGAAGCTCACTGCTCGCACACCCCCATGTCGACCGTTCCGTTGATGATCCGGTTCATCCCGTACAGGTCGAGCGGCAGGAGTTCCGCGGTCACGAGGTCCCGATCGATGTCACAGACGTCGGACGGGATCCGCGTGTTGTCACCGGTGTCGATGACGGCGGCCGCGGTCGGGCAGAAGTTGGGACCGAAGAGCGGGTTCACGTCGATGTTCCCGATCCCGGCCGCGCCGCCCTGGACGTCGCAGTACGTCACCGTGATCGGCCCGGAGAGCTCGGGACCGCTCGCGGCAGTGTCCCCCCAGAAGATCGAGTTGTGCGCCTGGACGTTCCCGGCGAACGGGGTCGACGCGAAGATGGCGCCTCCGGACGTCGTGGCGGAGTTCTCGGTGAAGGTGTCGTTCAGGAACGCGGCGTTGCAGTCCTTCACCCGGGCGCCGCCTCCGATCGTCCCCGCGACGTTGCCGACGAAGAGGTCGTCGTGCACCCCGAGGGTTCCGCCGAGGAAGTAGATTCCACCTCCCTCCTCCTCCGCGACATTGTCGAGGAGCTGCGTCTGCACCACGTATGCGATGGCGGGTTGAGTGCACGGGACGTGGTCGAACCCGTTCTCCGTCGGCTCGGCCGGGGATCCGGGGAGGCCGGTCGAGGGGAGGGCCGCCGCGCCGTAGACGCCGCCGCCGTGAACGTCGGCTTCGTTCTCCGACACCACCGAAGTGAAGAGGCAGATGCCGGTGGAGCAGAGGTACACCCCGCCGCCGCGCTCCGATGCATTCGAGTCGATCAGCGAGTCGAACACGACCAACGCGCCGTACTCGCCCGCGATCCCGCCGCCACCGAGGACGGCGCCGTTCTCTCGCACGCAGCAGCCTTCGATGACGGCGCTGGCGAAATAGACGGAGACGGCCCCTCCGTACGTGTCCGCGCCGTTCCCCGTGAATTCGCAATCCACGATCGTCGGCGCGCTGCTCGACTTGCTCGCGACGCCCCCGCCCCGATGCGCCGAGTTCCCGTCGAACTCACACTTCTCCACGGTCGGACTGCTCCCCTGGACACACCGGACCCCGCTCGACGCGTTCCCCTGGAGGAGGACCCACTTGATCGACGGCGACGACCCGTTCTTGCAAAGCACCCCGGACTGCGCGTTGTTCCGGACCTTGCACGTTCGAATGCTCGGGCTCCCCCCGTCCACGCAGGCGATCCCGTTCCCCGCCGAGTTCCGGATCGTCAGCCCGGTGATGAGCGTCGACGAGTCTTCGCCGCCGGTGGCGAGGAAGACGTGCGCGGACGTCCCCCCGCCGTCGACGATGGTGGCGTCGATCGTCGCTTCGTGGTTCGGCAAGCTGCTGCGGATCGTGAGGTTGCGGTGACCGTTCAGCGAGATCTGCATCGGATCGGTCGCGACCCGCTGAAGAACGGCCGTCTGGAGGATGACGATCGTCAGCGGGACGTTCGGGCCGACCGAGTCGATCGCCGACTGCACGTCCACGAAGGTGTGGATCGACGGATCGATCGTCACGGTCATCGCCGCGGCCGGCCCGGCGAGGGCGACGAGCAGCGTGAGGGTGGAGAGGGTACGCATGGATTCTCCTCGCGGCGCCGAACGCGCCGCCTGCGTCGACCTCGCGGCCGACTCGATTCGCGATGACCGCCGACGCCCGGCGGCCCGCCCCTGCAGCGGCCGAGGTCGCGGTTCGTCCCGCGGATTCCGAGGGGCACGACGAGATCGAAAGCGCGGGAGGCCGCCCTCGGCCGGTACGCTTCGTGCGAGTCACGGACCCCGCGGGAGACGCGCCATGGAGATGCCGAAGCCGGGACCCGACCACGAGAGGCTCGCGATCCTCGCCGGGAAGTGGATCGGCGCGGAGACGATGCACCCCTCTCCCTGGGATCCGGCCGGCGGCGCCGCGGAGGGGCGGATCGACAACCGCGTCGCGCTCGACGGCTTCGTCGTGATCCAGGAGTACGAGCAGCGGCGCGACGGCCGCCGCACGTTCGCGGGGCACGGCGTCTTCTGGTGGGACGCCGAGAACCGGAACGTCGTCCTCGACTGGCACGACTCGATGGGGATGCCGCCCAACCGCTTCGTCGGGGCGTTCGACGGCGACACGCTCACGCTCTCCTCCGCGTCTCCGATGGGGACGTCCCGGACGACGTTCGTCTTCTCCGGGGACGGCCGGTACACGTTCCGGATGGAGATGTCGGCGGACGGCGCGACCTGGACGCCGATGCTCGACGCGGAGTATCGCCGGGTCGCGGACTGACGGCGCGGAGCGCGCGCCGCCGACTTCCTCGACCGGCTGGTACGCTGGGCGTCGTCGCCTCGCCGCGACCGGGCGGCGGCGCCGAGGAGAACCGAGGAGTCGAAGGAGGGGCACGCGATGGCGAACCGATTCGAGCGGAGCTGGGACGAGGCGGTCGAGGAGTGCTCCGAGCGGCTCCGCGACGCGGGCGCGACGGCGGCGGAGGTCGTCGCGGCGACCGACGCGCTGGAGCACCTCGGCTTCCCGGGCCAGGCGGCCCTGCTCGCCGCGACGGAGGACGGGGACGGCGAGGTCGGCGACGCGCTGCTCGAGGCCCTCGCCGAGGGGGTCGCGACGCGCGACGAGATCGAGGCGCTCGGGGTCGACGCCGCCGACGTCTCGAGCCTCCTCCGCGGCGTGCTCCGGCGGCCCACGGGAGACGCGACCGTCGATCCGGCGACGCGCCGGAGGGTCGTCGCCGCCGCGCTCGAGCGCCTCGCCGCCCGGGAGGGGATCGCCGCGACCACCCGCGACTGCGAACGCGCGGCGGACCTCTTGCTGACCGGCGAGTTCTTCGGCGACCTCGCCGCGACGACCGCCGCCATCGCGCACGCCGTCCCGCGCGTGCCGCTCGCGATCGCCCGGGACGTGGCACACCTCCCGCTCCGGCTCCCGCGGCTCCTGATCGCCGCGACCCGCGACCTGCTGGACGTCCCGCGATCGATCCGCGCCGTCGTCGAGGACCTGCTCGACGGCTCGCTCGACCGCTCGCCGCGGCCGCTCGAGCACACGATGCGCGCGCTCTACTCCTTCGCGACCCTGAAGACGATCCTCGCCACCGTGAACGAGCTGCTCGGCCCGGAGAACGCGACCGCGCGGCTGGCGGTGATCGCGACCGCGCGCGCGAACGGCGTCCGGCTCGACGAGGCGGACCTCGACGCGTTCCTCGCCGCCGTGACCGCGGAGGACGAGCCGGACCTCGCGCCGTTCGTCGAGCGCGGGACGAGCGCTCTCCGCGAGCGCCACGGCGAGCGCTGGACCGAGGTCGTCGCCCGCCTGGGCCGCTGACGCCGCCGCCGCCCACCGCTCGACGCCGGCGGCGGGCGATCGGCGGATCAGGCCGCCTCGCCGTCCGGCGGGTCGTCGGCCGCCCGCGCGTGCTCCCTCGAGATCAACACGACGCCCGCCGCCACGATCGCGAACCCCACGAGGTGCCGCACGTGGAACTCCTCCCCCAGCAGGACGTACGAGAGGACGAACGCGGAGACCGGCATCACGCCCATGAAGCCGGCGGCGACCGACCCCGGCGCGTCCTTCACCCCCGAGTACCAGAGCCACGTCCCGAGCGCGAGCGTCCCCGCGCCGTACCAGACGATCGCCGTCCAGGTCGACGCGTCGAGGTCGGCGAGCGTCCCGGCGGACCACTCGGCGATCGCCATCGGCGCGAACAGCGGGATCGAGAGCGCCGCGGCGAGAAACGCCACCAGCCCCGGGTCCGCGCGTTCGGAGAGGCGCTTCCCCACGAGGGTGTAGACCGCCTCGCAGCAGACGGCCGCGAACACGAGCAGCGAACCGAGGACGAGCCCCTCCCCTGCTCCGTCTCCCCCGCCCGTTCCCTCCTCTCCGCCGAGGTGGAGGACCGCGACCCCGGCGACCGCGAGCGCGACCGCCGTCCCCTTCCTCCAGGTCAGTCGCTCCCCGAGGAACACGATCGCCGCCGCCGCGGTCACCGCCGGGGTCGTGCTCATGACGACCGCGCCGACGACGCCGGGGACCGACCGCATGCCGTACAGCATCAGCACGGAGAACCCGAACATCCCGAAGACGGCGATCACGCCGATCCGCACCCAGTCGCCCCGCCCGAGCGAGCGGATCGCGTCGCGCGATCGCCACCCGAGGGGCGCCAGGGCGAGCGCGCCGATCACGAGACGGAGGAGGGAGCCGACGAACACCGGAACCGCGCCGGCGACGATCCGGCTGACCGGGGTCGCCGAACCGAACGTCGCCATGCCGAGCCCGAGCCGCGCGTACGTCGCCGTCCGCCGGTCGGCGGCGCTCATCGACCGGAGTGGCCGACGCCGGCGCTTCCGGCCCCCGCCGCGTCGGTCGCGGCGAAGCGGTACGTCGCCAGCACCCCGCTTCGCGGCTCGTCGGCGTCGAACGGCAGCACCGCCCCGCCGTGCGTCACGACGTCGGCCACCAGCGCGTCGACCTGGTCCGGCGAGAGCCCCCTCCCCTCGGCGTCCCGGGCCAGCCAGAGCGTGTCGATCCGGCCGGCGGTCGCGGCCGCGAGGGCGGAGGCGGGGTCGGTCGTGCCGAGGCGGGCGGCCGCCGCGCGGGCCCGCTCCAGCTCCGTGCGGCGACGCATCGCCCGACGCTCGGCCACGCGGGCCCAGGCGTCGGCGTGCGCCGCGTCCAGCTCCGACGCCGTCGGTCGCACGAGCGGTCCGGCGATCGGCGTTCGGTCGATCCCCG
>JAUIEL010000352.1 GCA_030428825.1 bacterium | reverse complement strand
ACGAGACGGGGAGGCTTCTCCGAGAGCGACCCCGCGGCGCGACTCGAAACCGAGCGGAGACCACGCCGGGCGCATCGCGCGAGGACGTGAGCGGGTCGGAGACACCTCCTCGTCTCGTCCCCCGCCGTAGGGAACGCGAAGCCGTCCCCGAACGCGTTCCACGCCGCGCAGCGCTAGAATCCGCCGAAGATGAAGCTTCCGAGGGAGGTGACGGGGGCGGCCTCGCGAGCGTCCTCGATGATGCCGAGGGTGGCGGAGATCAGGCGGTCGAGCTTCGCGCGGGACTCGGGGTCGTTGATGATGTACCCGAGGGCGCCGCGTCCGTCGGCGATCGGGTCCATGATCACCTCCGAGAAGCGGCCGAGCTCGGTGTCGACCTTCGAGAGGGCCGAGTCGAGCTTCGAGCCGGTGTCGCCGTACGCGATCGTGTAGACCAGCGAGTCCTGGTTGGCGAGCGCGTCGTCGACGTAGCCCGAGATCTTGCCGAACACGTTGTCCGCCCGCTGGCCGAGCGAGTTCGGGCCCTCGTCGACGAGCTTGCCGAGGAGGCTGTCCGGGCGGTTCATCTTCCCCGTGTACTCCCGCACGTCGTTCGTGATCCGGTCGACGTCGTCGACGATCTTGTCGAGGTCGCGGCGGAGCTCGGAGTCCTTGGCGACGAGCGAGCCGAGGAGGCTGGCCGGGTCGTTCGCGCCGTCGATGAACGTGCGCGCGCCGTCGGCCGCGGCGTTCAGGTCCTGCCGCAGCTCGGTGTCGTTGAACAGGTCGTGGACGAGGCTCCCCGGCTGCCCGGACTTCGTGGCGAGGTCGTCGAGCGCCGCGAGGACGTTCTCGCCCTGCTTCTTCGCGTCGGCGTTCGTCAGGAGATAGCCGAGGAGGCCCTGCTCCTCGCCGTCGACGAGCGTGGCGGAGGCGGAACGGAGGTTCTCGATCAGCTCGTTCACGCCGTCGCGGTTCTCGTCGACCATCTCGCCGATGGCCGTGAGCGGGTGGGGGCGCGGGTACGCCACGAGCCGGATCTTCCCCAGGTCGGCGGCCGACGTGACGTCGAGGTTCGCCTCGGCCGAACCCATGTCGATCTCCGTCGCGCCCGGCGGGCCGGGGAGCACCTCGACGACCTTGCCGCCGAGCAGGTTCGCGTCGGCGGAGGCGATGTGATACCCCTCGCGGAGGGCGATCGGGAACTCGAGCTCGAGCACCATCAGGACGTTCGGGCGGAACCCCTCGGTCGCGAGCCCCTCGTCGGCGAGGTCCCGGCCGGCCGCGGCCCAGCTCTCGTTCGAGATCGGCCGGACGGCGTAGACGCGGCCGTACCGCGTGCCGTGGATCAGCACCGAGTCCTCGCGGCGGACGCCGTTCACGTCCTCGCACAGGACGTTCACGTACTGCCGCGTCCCGACGCCCGGGAGGTTCCGGAGCTGGGTCGTGACGTACGCGAGGCCGATGAGGCCGCCGAAGAAGAGCAGGCCGAGGATCAGGTCGCGAGCGCTGTTGGATCGTGCCATGTCGTGTCTTTCTCCGCACTACGGCAAGCGCATGCCGAGCTTCGTCTCTTCGTCGACGGACAGGATCGGTCGCCCGTCGATGAAGTCGCGGACGATCGGGTTGTTCGAGCGGCGGATCTCGTCGGGCGTGCCGACCTCGAGGAGTCGGCCGAGGTGCATCATCCCGATGCGGTCGCCGACGGCGTAGGCGAGCGGCAGGTCGTGGGTCACGACGATCGCGGTGGTGCCGAACCGCTTCTGCACGCTCGAGATCAGGTTTCCGATGGTCGCCGCCATCCGCGGGTCGAGGCCGGCGGTCGGCTCGTCGTACAGGATGACCTGCGGGTTGATGGCGAGGACGCGCGCGAGCGCCGCGCGCTTCCGCATGCCGCCGGAGATCTCGCTCGGGAGCTTGTCGCGCTCGCTCGCCATGTTCACGAGCGACAGCTTCTCGAGGACGATCCGGTCGATCTCGGCGCGCTTCCGCTTCTGGCGGCGATCCTCCTTCAGCGGGAGGGCGACGTTCTCGCCGACGGTCATCCAGTTGAGCAGCGCGCTCCCCTGGAAGAGGTAGCCGATGCCGCTCCGGATCTTCCGGAGCTTCGCGCCGTACGCGTCGGAGACCGACTCGCCGTCGACGATCACCCGCCCGGAGTCGGGACGGAGGAGGCCGACGACGTGCTTGAGCGTCACGCTCTTGCCGATGCCGGACGCGCCCATGATCACGAACGTCTCGCCCTCGGCGACCTGGAGCTCGAGGTCGATGAGGACGCGCTTCGGCCCGAACGCCTTGGAGATCTTCTCGATGCGGATCACGGGTAGAAGAACCAGGTCAGGTAGTAGCCGAAGATGATGATCAGCGTGAACCCGACGCCGAGCGCGCCGCCGGTCGCCCGGAGGCCGGTCGAGCAGCCGATCGTCGCGATGGTCAGCCCGAACACGAGCGCCTTCAGGAGCCCGCACCAGAGGTCCTTCGGCAGGCCGGTCGACTCGGCGGGCGTGGTGAGCGACTCGATCACCTGTCGGACGTAGAGCGTCCACGGGATCTGCAGCTGTTGCTCGCTGATGAAACCGCCGCCGATGATCCCCACGATGTCGCCGAGGAACGTCAGGACCGGACACATCAGCCCGAGCGCGAGGATCCGCGGCATCACCAGGAAGTCGAGCGGGTCGATCGACATGCACTCGATCGCGTCGAGCTCCTCGGAGACCTTCATCGTGCCGCGCTCGGCGGCCATCGCGGCGCCGACGCTCGCGGTCAGGATGATCCCGACGATGAACGGGCCCATCTCGCGGCAGAGCACGATGCCGATGATGTCGGCGATCTTCTCGCGCTGTCCGAACCGGTCGAGCTCGAGCCCGGTCTGGTAGGCGAGGATGATGCCCGTGAAGATCGACACGACCACGACGACGGGGAGCGGCTTGATCCCGCAGACGTACATCTGGTCGAGCAGCGCGCGCAGCCGCAGCACGGCGCGCGGGAAGCGGGCCAACGTGCTGAGGAAGAGGCGCACGGTGAAACCCGAGCCCCGCACGGACTGGCGCAGGAAGTGCCCGGTGAAGCGGATCAGGTCCACGGCGTCACGTCCCCCGGCTCGGTCACTGGTCCCGTCATCTAGAGCTCCACCGGCAGGAAGAAGAGCCGGAGTCGTCGCGTGGACGCCCCGCCCGGCGCCTCTTCGCCCTCCCAACCGAACATGCCCATCAGGATCCGTCGCGACCACTTGGTCACGCCGTCCTCCTCGACGGTCCGCGAGGTGAAGAGGAGCGGGACGCTGAGGCTCGACTCGCGCTCGTCCTCGTACACCTTCACGAGGTTCATCAGGGCGGTGTGGCGAGTGTAGCCGCCGGCCGCGTCGGACGCGCGTTCGTAGCGGTACAGGTTGAAGAACACCCCCCAGGAGTCGAGGAAGTCCTTCGTGAACTTCTCGACCCGCAGCGGCAGGATCGCGAGCGCGTGGACGTCGCGCGAGCCGTCCGCGTTCCTCTCGTACGAGAAGAGCGGCCAGAGCCGGGTGAACCGGTCGGTCCGTCCGTCCCGCGACCCGTCCGGCTCGAGGTACGAGCGCTTGTGGGTCTGGAAGACCGGCGCGAGGAGGAAGAGCGAGTCGTCGCGGTACCCGCCCGTCGAGTCGCGCTTCTCGACCATCCGCTTCCAGAACCCGATCGGCTGGAGGATCGCGACCGACTCGATCCGGTCCTTCGAGTCGCGCGCCAGCACGTCCTCGGGGAGGCTCTTGTAGTCGGCGTAGACGATCCAGAGGAACCGGTGGCGGACGTAGTCGAGCGTCTTCTCGTACCGGAACACGAGCTGCGTGAGGACGTCGATCAGGACGTTCGTGTGCTCCTCGGCCATCGGGTCGACCGAGCCCGGCTCGATCTCGTCCTTGGCGAGGTTCGACTCCCGCATCCGCGGATACTCGCGGTTGTAGCGGAAGAACGGCCAGAGGATCGTCCAGAAGTCGTGGTCGTACCCCTTCTCGTGCTTGAAGAACGGGAAGACCGCGAACAGCTCGGCCTCCTTGCCGGGGCCGGCGTCGAGGTTCAGCCGCTGGTGATGGACGAACGGCCAGAGGTAGCTCCGCTTGTCGTACCGCGGCAGCGGCTGCGACGGGTCGGCCCCCTCGGGGTACTTCGGGGCGCGGTACGGCGGGTAGGTCCACTGGCTCTTGTAGAAGAGCGGGAGGACGTGCCACGAACCGCCGCGCGGCCAGCCGGTCGTCCAGCCGAACAGGAGCGCGATCGAGTGGAACGTCTCCTCGTCGTCGAACACCCGCTTCGTCAGCCGCTGGAGGAGCGGCCACCCGAGGAACTCCCACCGGTCCCAGCCGACGAACGAGTTCACCCGCCCGATCAGCGGGAAGAGGGCGAGGTAGGTGTCCGGCCGTTCGCCGACGGCGAGCGCGTTCTTCGGCGGCCGGGTCTGCCCGAACATGACGAGCGGGAAGAGGAGGAAGTCCTTGTCGAGCCCGCCGTCGCCGGTCCGCTCCTTCGTGTACCAGACCAGCGGGAAGAACCGGAACTGGGTCGTCCGCGGGTTCGAGTGGTACTTCCCCCACGGCGCCAGGAAGGAGGTGACGCGCTCGCGGCCGTCCCCCTCCGACCAGGGCCGGTCCTCGGTCATGAAGAGCGGGCGGACGCCGAACCTCGTCCGGTCCTCGGTCGAGACGTGGGTGCCGAACGGCCCGACGACGTCGGTGTCCGTGAACTCCGGACCGGGGTGGTGCTGGCGGCGCAGGAACGGCGACGCGTCGAGGTCGTCCTCGATCGACGAGCAGGCCGTCGACAGGGCGAGGAGCACGGCGGCGAGGCAAGCTCGAACTGCCAGGACGCACGACCTCGTGAACAACGCTGCCTCCCATCCGTCGCCGACGCCGGAGCGGGTGTCCAACCCCTTGAGTCGTGGGAAGATATGGACGCCGAGAGGCGACTTCAAAGGAAAACCGGATCGACACGGGCGGGGCACGCCGACAGAATCCGGAACGCACGCCGGGCGTCCCACGAATCCCGGCGGGACGCGATCGAAACCACTCGTCGGCGACAGGGGCTCCGTGTTGCGCATCGCAGCGAAAACGTCCGTCTTCCTCCTTCTCGGCGCCCTCCACGCGCTCTCCGCCTGCGTGCAGGAGATCGACCCCGGTCCGGTGGTCGTCCTGCCGGAGGAGGCGATCCGGTACGAGCGGTTCATCCAGGCCGACACCGACCTCGTCGCCGATCGGGTGACGATCCAGGCCGTCACCGCCTATCGGAAGGACGTGGCCCCGATCGTGAACGAGCATCTGCACACCAAGCAGATCACGCCGACCCGGATCGTCCTCACCAGCCAGGACGACCGGCTCCGCGGACAGCCGGTCTCGGTGGCGTTCCGGAACATGCGGGTCCGGGCGCGCGAGCGGATCGAGGTCGTCTTCAGCGACGTCCCGCTCCGCGGCGACTCGCCCGACGGCCCGGTCCTCCTCGTCGTGGCGGAGGGGATCGCCTCGCTGAAGGGCGGGGGGGTCGACCTCACGTCCGACCGGATCGTGATCCGGAACGACGAGGTGAAGGCGTTCGGCCGCGACGGCCAGGCGCGGCCCGTCTCCTCCTGGCGACGGTGAACCGGGCCGGGCCCGCCGCGCTCGTCCCGCTCCTGCTGGTCGGCGCGTGCTCGATCGGCGGCCCGAGCCTCCCGACCGACGCGACCGCCGACGCGGCCCGCCGCGAGCGGCTGGAGCGCGCGCGGGACCTGCTGGCGGGAGGCGACGCCGAGGCGGCGCGGGAGGTGCTCGAGGCGGCGTTCGAGGGGGGCGAGGAGCGATTCCGCGAGCGCCGGCTCTGGCAGGAGGCGATGGTCGCCCTCGGGCGCGAGGCGGAGGCGCTCGAATCGGCGCGCCGATCGGTCGAGGCCGGCGGGGGCGCGGACGCGCTCGTCCTCCAGGCGCGCCTCGAGCCGGACGGCGGCGCGGCGGAGGCCCGGCTGCGGGAGGCGCTCGAGCTCGACCCGGACCACGCGTGGGCGGAGTTCGGCCTCGGCGTCCTGGCCGCGCGCCGCGGGGACTTCGAGGTCGCGGAGGAGCGGCTCACCGCCGCCCTCGAGTCCGAGCCGACGTTCGAGGAGGCGCTCGTCCGCCGGGCGCAGGTCCGCGATCGGCTGGCCGACTTCGAGGGGGCGGCGGACGACTACCGCGCGTACCTCGAGCGACGTCGAGACGACGTCGACGCGCTGTACGACTACGCCACGATCGTGCATCGCGAACTGTTCCGGCCGTCCGAGGCCGAGGACCTCTACCGGAGGCTGCTCCGTCGCGCGCCGGAGCACACCGAGGCGACCGTCGGGCTCGCGGTCTGCCTCGAGGAGCGAGGGCGGTACGAGGAGGCGGAGGAGCTCTACCTGAGCGTCTGGAGCCGCGCCCCGTCGGCGCTGTTCAACCTCGGCATGCTGTACCAGGACCGGCTCGAGCGATACGCCGAGGCGCGGGAGTGCTTCCGACGGTTCCTCGAGATCGAGCCGTCCCCCGACGGGCCGGCGATCTCGATCGCGGACCGGTTGATCTACGCGCCGCTCCGGCTCGAGGAGCTCGAGCGGCGGCTCTCGCGCGAGGAACGGTCGGCGGAACGGGAGGCGGACGGATGATCGCGGTGGTGCAGCGGGTCTCCGAGGCGAGGGTGGACGTCGGCGACCGGACGGTGGGGCGCGTCGGCGAGGGGCTCCTCGTCCTGCTCGGCGTCCGGAAGGGGGATGACGACGAGGACGCGCGCGTCCTCGCGGATCGCGTGGCGGGGTTCCGGATCTTCGAGGACGAGCAGGGACGGATGAACCGGAGCGCGGTCGACCTCGGCCTCGGCGCGCTGGTCGTCTCCCAGTTCACGCTCTGCGCCGACGTCCGCCGGGGGAGGCGGCCGGGGTTCGACGGCGCCGAGCGCCCGGACGGAGCGGTCCCGCGGCTTCGCGCGTTCGTGCGGGCGCTGGAGGAGAAGGGAGTTACGGTGGAGGAGGGGGAGTTCGGGGCGACGATGGACGTCCATCTGGTGAACCACGGACCGGCCACTTTCGTCCTCGATTCGGCGCTCTGGCGACCGAAATCCGCCGACTCGGGCTAAGACCCTCGCCCGCCCCGGTTTCCGTCGAAACGGCCGATCCGGGCGATTCTGGGCGCTCGGCGGGCCGAATCTCGAACCTGGACCCGCCTCATGGGCGCATGTTCTTTCTTGACAGGGTGTTAATTCTGATTAGCCTCCTGCCGATATCGGCCTGGAAGGTAGGGTCTCCGACCAGGGGATCGAGCAGCCGCAAAGGAGGGTTGGATGACCACGATCACGAAGAAGGAACTCGTGAATCGTATCGCCGACCGCACGGGT
>JAUIEL010000351.1 GCA_030428825.1 bacterium | reverse complement strand
GCCCCCGCGGACCTCCTCGCCGGCCGCCTCTTCCTGGTGGCGGCGTTCGCGACCGTCCTGCCCGGGATCGTCCTCGCGTACGACCTGCTCGGGGCGTACGGGGCGTTCGAACGCCTCCGGACGCGGCCGTTCCGCACGTCGCCCGAGGCCCGGCGCGGGATGGTCGCCGCCGGCGCGCTCTCCCTCGTCCTCCCCCTCCTCTTCCCGGTCGTCTTCTTCCCGCTGGTCTGGGGCGCGCTCGTCCTCCTCCTCGAGCCGTTCAACCGGTGGCCCCGGCGCCCCTCGATCCTCCGCGACCTCGAGCGCGGCCGCCCGGCCCGGCTCTGCCGCCTCCTCGCCGCCGGCGCGTTCTGCGGCCTCTTCTGGGAGGTGATGAACCTCCCGGCCCGGACCCGGTGGATCTACACCGTCCCCGGGCTCGACCGGCTCTTCACGGAGATGCCGCCCCTCGGGTTCCTCGGCTTCCTCCCGTTCGCGCTCGAGGCGTACGCGTTCCTCCGCTTCGTCGAGCTGCTCGGGCTCTCCGTCCCGTTCGAGCCGGAGGCGGACGGGCCGGTCGCCGTCCGCGTCCCGGCGCCGGTCCGGCTGCTCGTGCTCCCGGTGGTCGTCGCCGGCCTCTCGATGCTGGCGGTCCTCGGCCTCGAGGCGCGGACGGTCGACTCGCGCGACCCGCTCGTGAAGGACCTGCCGTCCGCCGGCGCGCGCGAGAGCGCGGCCCTCGCCCTGAAGGGGCTCGGCAACGTCGCGGCGTTCCTCGAGGCGACCGACACGGCGGAGGAGCGGGAGGCGCTCGCCGCGTGGCTGCTCGTCCCGCGGGACCGGCTCGACCGGGTCGTCGAGGAGGCGCGCCTCGCCGCGCACCGGGGGATCGGGACCCGTCACCTGACGGCGCTCACGGCGGTCGGCGTCCGGTCGGTCGAGTCGCTCGCCCGGAGCGACCCGGACCGTCTGCTCGCGGCGCTCCGCGAACGGGGACTCGACGGATCGATCCGGCCGCGGCGGCTCCGCCTGTGGGTCCGCGCGGCGCGCGGCTGACCGGGCGGCCGGCGTCAGCCGCGGCTCTCGAGCTCCTCGATCCGCCGGCGGAGCGCCGCCACCAGGTCGGGCCAGGTCTCGCTCCGGACCAGCTCGCGGAAGTGCCACTCCCGCCGCTCCCAGAGCAGGCGGAGGCGATCCTTCGCGTCGTCCGCCGGCGGCGCGGGCGGGCCCGCGGCGACGGCCCGGTCGTAGAGCCCGAGGACCGCGGGGGCGTGCCGCTCGAACGGGACGACCTCCGGCGACGGCGCGACCCGCATCGCCTCGAGGAGCGCCGGGTCGTCGGCGAGGGCGTCGAGCCGCTCCGCGAGCGCGCCGGCGTCGTTCCGGGGGAAGAACGACATCCTCCCGGTCGCCCGGTCGCGCAGCGCTCCGGTGTCGGACGCGAGGATCGGCACGCCGAGCCGGGCCGCCTCGTCGAGGACGAACGACCAGCTCTCCCGGCAGAGCGTCGGGAGGACCGCCACGTCCATCGGCGCGGCGGCGAGCGCCGCGGCGTCGTACGCCCCCTCGAACGCGACGTCCTGCCCTTCCGCGAGCCCGCGGAGGCGCGTCTCGTACTCCTCGGTCGAGAACCCTCCGAGCAGCCGCACCGCGAATCGGGACGGATCGCGCGTCCGGCGGACGGCGTCGAGCAGCACGTGCACGCCCTTCAGCGGGTGGAGGTTCCCCCAGGCCGCGAGGCGGACGCGACCGTCGGTCGACGCGGGCGGCGAACCGTCGGGGAGCACGGAGACCGTGCCGAGCGGCAGCGCCTCCACGTCGAGCTCCCCTCCGAGCATCCGGGTCACGAACGAGGCGTGCCCCGCGGTCGGCGCCGTCACCACGCGCGCCAGGTCGAGCTCGCGACGGACGTCCGCGCGCGCGTCGACCAGGGCGCCCGCGATCTCGGCGTCCCCCTGGAACCGCCAGCGCGGCACGCACGGCAGGCACGGCGTCTCCCCCATCGGCTCCTCGCACGCGACCTCGCCGGCGTCGTCCTTCAGGCGGAAGACGCGAGGGCAGGTCGGGAAGAGGTCGTGGACCGTCACCACCGCCGGCACGGAGGCCCGCGCCGCGCCGGCGACGAGGTCGGAGGTGAGCCGGATCCAGTGGTGCACGTGGACGACGTCCGGACGCACCTCGGCGAGGAAGCGGTCCCAGGCGTCGGAGACGAGCGGCTGGTACGTCTTGTCCCAGCGGTCGAAGTACAGGTCGTTCCGGTGCACCCGTCGGACCGGGACGCCGTCGACGGTCTCGTCCTCGACCTCGAACTCCTCGCGCCACTCGACCGACCCCGCGAACACCCGCGCGTCGTGCCCCGCCGCCCGCTGGGCCCGGGCCAGCCGCGACACGTACAGCTCGGTGCCGCCGATCAGCTCGGGGGGGTGACCGTGGACCGCGTGCGCGATCCTCACCGCGGCGCCTCCGCCGCGGCCCGCGTCAGCTCCTCCTCCAGGCGGTCGACGTGCTCGCGGAACGTGATCGGGTTCTCCGCGCGTTCGGCCATGGCGGGGACGAGCGACGGCTCGTGGATCAACGAGGCGAGCTTCCGGGCGAGGTCCGCGTCGTCTCCGGGCGCGAACACGAGGCCGTCGACGCCGTCGTCCACCAGCTCCGCCATCCCGCCGAGGTCGGAGACGACGACCGGCCGCCGCGCCGACCGCGCCTCCTGGATCACCATCGGGAAGTTCTCGAACCAGACCGACGGCATCACCAGCACGTCGAACCGCTCGAACGCGGACGCCAGCGCGTCGTGCCCGACCGACCCCATGAACCGGATCGGCAGCCCCTTCGCCTGGGCGCGGAGCGACGCCGCGTACCGCGGGTAGTAGTCGCTCCGGCCGTACACGAGGAGCTCGCCGCGCCCCTTCAGATGCTTCATCGCCTCGATCAGGACGTGCACCCCCTTGTGCGGCGCGATCGTCCCGACGAAGCCGAAGACCGGGTCGCGCCCGTCGAGCGGAGGGCGCGGGCCGGAGGCGAGCGGCTCGATGCCGACCGGGAGGAGGGTGACCCGGTCCTCGGGGAGGCCGTAGCGGATCATCCGGTCCCGGACGGTGCGGGACGGCGGGAGGAACCGCGCCACGTTCCGGCCGAGCCGCAGGAGCTCGTCCCGCCGGGCGCGGAAGCCGTCCTCGAGCGTCGGCGGCGGCGTCGGCTTGAGGTGGACCCCCGACTCGGACTTCCGCTTCAGGAGCCGGCCGGCCCCCGCGAGCCGGCTGTTCCGCCACGCGTCGACGACCGGCGCCAGGTCGAACCCCGCGGTCTCCTTCGTCCACCGGATGGCGGAGATCATCTTCTTCTCGAGCGCCGACTGGGAGTACTTGAAGTCGGTGATGCAGCTGGCGCAGCGGGCCGGCTCGGGGCCGTCGCAGATCGACTCGCCGTGCTCCAGGAGCTGGCCGAACCGGGCGCAGGCGAGCCAGAAGTCGTGGAGGCTCATCACCGTCGGGATCCCGCGCGCCGCCGCGATCTCGGGGAGTCGCATCGAGAGGAGCATCAGGTGCTCGACGTGGACGACGTCGGGGCGAAGCCGGTCGAGGACGTCGCCGAACGCGCGCTCGACGTCCCGGTTGCGGAAGGTCTCCTCGAACCCCTCGTACAGCAGGTTGTTCACGAGGACGTGGTTCGGGAGCCCCCGGTGCTCGCGCGTGAAGACCGAGTAGTTCGGGCGGGAGAGGATCTTCTCCGAGAAGAAGAGGTGCACCTCGTGCCCCCGGTCCGCGAGCGCGCGCGCCACGCTGTCGGCGTACACCTCCACGCCGGCCGAGTGCTTGGGGAGGAAGAAGTGGACGACCTCGAGGACCTTCATGCGTCGTGCCGAAGGTAGCGCTCCACGCGCTCCGGCGTCACCCGGATTCCCCGGAGCCCGTCGACGATTCCCCGCGCCTTCGCCCACGCCGCGCCCGGCCGGCCGCGGAGCGTCGCCAACACGAGCGCCGCGGGGAGGCCGAGGACGTCGAACACGACGAACCCCAGCCACGCGCGGGGCGAGCCGTGCCGGCGCAGGAACCGGACCGAGTTGACGGCGTTCATGTACTTGCGCGCCGGCGTGTACCCGCCGCCGGTCGACGTCGACGCCTCGTGGACCGCGTGCGCCCCGGCGACGAGGCGGTTGCGGTACCCGGCCGCCGCCAGCCGGCGTCCGAAGTCGACGTCCTCCATGTAGCAGAAGTACGTGTCGTCGAGCAGCCCGACCCGCTCGAACGCCGCCCGCCGGACCATCAGCACGCACCCCGGCAGGTAGTCGACGTCCTCGTCCCGCGAGAACTGCCCGTTGCGGACCTGGCCGAAGCCGCGCAGGCGCGTGATGTTCTCGCGGTGCTCGAGCTTGCCGCCGGCGGCCCAGATGCGCGCCTTCCCGCCGTCGCTCGGCCACTCGACGACCGGCCCGACCGCGCCGACGTCCGCCCCCTCGTCGAGGCCCGCCTCGAGCCGCGCCAGGCAGTCCGGCCCGACCTCGACGTCGTTGTTCAGCAGGACGATCCGCTCGGCGCCCCGCTCGAGCGCCCGTTCGATCCCGCGGTTGTTGCCGCCGGCGTACCCGAGGTTCGCGCCGGTCTCGATCAGCTCGACCTCCGGGCACGCCTCGCGGACCCGCCGGCACGAGTCGTCGACCGAGCCGTTGTCGACCACGATCACCGCGGGCGGCGCCGGACGGGACCGACGGAGCGCCTCGATGCAACGGAGCGTCGCGTCGGGGCGGTTCCAGTTCAGGACGACGGCGAAGGTCCCGCGGGCGGGAGGAGAGCGGTCCGAGGTCATCGTCCGCAGTCTACCCCGCTCGATCAGCCGACGAACGGCCGGACCAGGAACCAGTACGCGCGGAGCGTTCCGGTGAGGAAACGCTCGCCCAGCGATCCCCCCTTCCCGCGCTCGATCCGGGGCGAGAACGTGAGATCCGGCGCTCCGAGGAGCTCCCGGTCCCGCGTCCTCCGGAGCGGCGCGAGGCGGCGCCGCTCGGCCCGGACGTGCGGGAGGAGTCGGAGGAGGGACGACTTCGCCTTGACGTAGTCCTTGAGCGCGCCTTGCGTCCAGGCGAACAGGACGTACGCCACGCCGAGCAGGAGCACGCCGGGGAGCGCGAGGACGATCGTGCGGACGCGGTAGCACTTCAGGACGACCAGCCATCGGTTGCGCGAGTGGAGGAACAGCCGGCGCGGGGGGTACTTCGGGCCGCCCCGGAACGAGATCCCCGCCGTCCCGGCCCGATGGTCGACGAGCGCGTCGGGGACGGCGACGATCCGGTGCCCGCAGGCGCGCAGCCGGTACGAGAGGTCGTGGTCCTCGAACAGGATGAAGAACGCCGGGTCGTACGCGCCGACCTCGAGCAGGACGTCCCGGTCGACGAGCGCCGCGAGCGAGATGAACGCGTCGACCTCCTCGACCGCGTCGGTGCACTCCCCGATCGGCCGGTAGAAGTGGCGCAGCGCCATCACGCCGGCGTAGTGGAACGACCCGCCGTCGTAGTGGACGACGTCCGGCCGGTCGGCGTCGACGGCGCGCGGGAAGACGACCGCCGGCGCGCCGCGCTCCTCGCGCACCTCGAGCAGCCGCGCGACGCAGTCCGGCCGCACGACGACGTCCTGGTCGACCTGGAAGACGAGCCGGTGCCGCGCGCGACGGAGCCCTTCGTTCCGCGCGGTGCACGGCCCGTCGTTCGACGGCATCCGGACCAGGACGACGTCCGGGAACTCGCGCTCGACCATCTCCGGCGTGCCGTCGGTCGAGGCGTTGTCGACGACGATCACCTCCGCGAACGGCACGGTCGAGGCGGCGAGCGAGCGGAGGCAGTCGCGGAGGTCGGACTCCCCCTCGAAGGCGACGACCGCCGCGGTGATCTCCGGACGCTCCGGGTCCGTCATCGCGGCTCCGCGGAGCGCACGGCCGGGCGGCGCGCTCCCCGTCGGATCGGGTCGGTCGGTCGGGGCGTCACTGGACGGGCGGTTCGAAGTCCGGGTGGGTGCAGACGTGGCGGTGCCGGAGACAGTACGGCAGGAGCGCCACCGCGGCCAGGGTCGCCTTGATCGCGATCCAGAGCCCGCCCGGCGTCTCCTTCACCGACCGGTCGATCCCGATCGTCCCGGTGGCGTCGCTCGCGTGGCCGCGGTCCTTCTTCAGCCCGAGCCCCTTCAGGCCGAGCGTCCAGCCGGCGCGCAGAACCTGTCCCCACGAGCAGTTCTTGAACGCGTACAGCCAGAAGTTCCGGACGTGGTAGTAGAGCGACCGCTTCCCCGGCTTCAGCCCGAACGGCGTCTTGTGGAAGATCTCCGCCGGCGGGTACTGGAGGATCCGGTGGCCGAGGTTCAGGACGCGGGTGGCGAGGTCGCGTTCGTTCCCGTAGATGAAGAACTCCTCGTCGTACAGGCCGGCGGCCCGGATCACGTCGGTCCGGGCGAGCGTCCCGCACCCGCGGAAGGTCGCCATGTACCGCTCGCGGTTGACGGCGTCGGAGGTCAGGAACTCCTCGGGCATCCCCGGCTCGACGACCTTCGACGAGACCATGGCCGTCGACTCCGGCTCGCGCTCGAGCCGCGTCACCAGCTTCTCCAGCCAGTCGGGCGGCGCCACGACGTCGTCGTCCATGATCGCCGTCAGCGGCTGGGTCGCGGCCTTGAACCCCATGTTGAACGTCTCGCACGCGCCGATCCTGTCGTGCGGCGTCACGATCAGCCGGACGTCCGGGAACTCGGTCCGGATCATCTCCTGCGTGCCGTCCTTCGACGCGTTGTCGACCACGACGATCTCCGCCGGCGGACGGGTCTGCCGGTGCAGCGCGAGGAGGTTCTCCCGCACGTCGTCGCACTTGTTCCAGGTCGAGATCACGCAGGTGACCGGCACCGTCTCGCCGCGGAGCTCGGTCACCGACGGCGCCGCCGCCGCGACCCCGCCCGCCGCCTCGACCTCGGGGACGAGCGCGCGGAGCGCGAAGACCGCGTCGATCCACCGGTCGAGCGCGTCGGGGCGGACGCGGAGGTACGCCTCGGCCGCGACGACCTCGGGGAGGTCGACGTTCACCGTCCGGGCCCGGTTGGCGGTCAGCGTCTTCTCGACGACGTCGAGCGTGCCGCGCTGGCTCTCGAACCGCTCGAGCGCGGCGCGCTTCCTCTCGAGGACCGTCGTCACGTCGAGGAGGTAGCCCGCCTGCTGCGGCTCGTTCACCTCGTACAGGACGACCTCGGGCGCGAGCCCGCCCCGCGCCAGCGCCCCCGCGGCGAGGGCGAGGGTGGCGCGGTGGTCCGGGTGGTGCTCGAACGGCGACGGCACGTACAGCACGTCCGGCCGCAGCGTGTGCAGCACCCCCATCAGCCCGGACTCGAACGCCCCCCCGGGACGGAGGC
>JAUIEL010000350.1 GCA_030428825.1 bacterium | reverse complement strand
CGACGATGAGCGCCGCGAACCCGATCGAGCACAGGACGGCGGCCAGCACCACCGCCAGTTCTCCTGCGGTCATCGTCGGCCCTCCTCGGCGCGCTCGCTCATCCGTTCCGCGACCTCTCGCTCGGCGCCGTGGTCGGACGGTTCGTACCAACGCCGATCCAGCAGTTCGTCGGGCAGGTAGTGCTGTGCGACCCAGCCGGCGTCATCGTGATGAGGATACTCGTAGCCCACGCCGTGCCCGAGACTCTCGGCGCCCTTGTAGTGCGCGTCGCGCAGGTGCGGCGGCACCTCGCCCAGCACGCCATCGCGTACGTCCGACCTTGCGTTCCAGATCGCCAGCGCGGCTCGATTGCTCTTCGGCGCCGTCGCCAGGTGGATCGCCGCCTGCGCCAGGTTGAGCTGAGCCTCCGGCAGCCCGACGTGTTCGAGGGCGTGGGCGGCGGCGACGGCGACCTGCAACGCCGAGGCGTCGGCCAGGCCGACGTCCTCGCTGGCGAAGATGATCATCCGCCTGGCGATGAACCTGGCGTCCTCCCCCGCCTCGAGCATCCGCGCCAACCAGTACACCGCGGCGTCGGGGTCGGACCCGCGCATCGACTTGATGAACGCACTGATCACGTCGTAGTGGTCGTCCCGCCCGTAGCGCAGGGCGCTCGTCCCCAACGCCTCCTCGACATGGGTCAAGGTGACGTTGCCGTACGCCGAGAGCGCGCACGCCACCTCGAGTGCTGTCAGCACCTGACGGCCGTCGCCGCCGGCCCGCTCGATCAGGAGGTCGACGGCGTCGTCGTCCGCGGTGGCACCTTCGGCCTGGAGCCCGCGATCGACGAGGGTGTGGATGGCGGCGCGATCGAGCGGTTCGAGGCGGAACAGCGTGGAGCGGCTGCGCAGCGGTGGATTCACCTCGAAGAACGGGTTCTCGGTCGTCGCCCCGATCAGCGTCAACGTCCCGTCCTCCACCGCCGGCAGCAGGTCATCCTGTTGCGACTTGCTGAACCGGTGGATCTCGTCGAGGAAGAGCGTCGTCCGCTTCCCCGCCGTCTCCAGCCGCTCGCGCGCCGCGGCGAGGATCTCGCGGACCTCCTTCACCCCGATCGCGGCCGCGTTCGCCCGGTCGAAGTGGCGGGCGGTCGCGCGCGCGATCACCTCGGCGAGCGTCGTCTTGCCGGTCCCCGGCGGCCCGTGGAACAGCACGCTGGTGATCCGGTCCGCCTCGAGCATCCGGCGCAGGAGCTTCCCCTCGCCGAGGAAGTGCGCCTGCCCCGCGAACTCGTCGAGCGTCCGGGGACGCATCCGGACCGCCAGCGGCTCGGCGGCGCGGAGGTTCGATTCGCGCTGGTTCGAGAAGAGGTCGCCCATCGGCGCGAGCCTACCAGTCGGACGTCCGGCGGCCGGAGAACCGTAGCAGTCCGTTGAAGAAGTGCTGTGGGTGTGAGGCGAGCTCCTCGCGGTCGAGATCAAGGCGCGCATCCGGAGGCGAATCGCCGATTCATCGAGGAATGCGCAACGCAGAGATCGGCCGCGAGGTCCTACCCGGCAGCTGCTTTCGCAGAAAGCAGCGAGAGGGGGCCGCCGCAGCCCCGCATGACTTCTTCAACGGGCTGTTAGGGTGCAAGGGACGCCCGAAGGACCCCCGACCATGCTCCGAGCCGGACTCTCCCTCCTCCGCCGACGGCGCCTCCCGCGCCGCGCGGTCGTGGGAGTGCCGATCCTCGCGGTGCTGGCGGTCCTCGAGTGGCTGGGCCGGACGACGGCGTCGGACGTGGCGGACGCGCTCGCGTTCCTGGCGATCGGGTTCGCGGCGGCGATCTGGATGTCGCTCGACGTCGCCGCGCGGCGGGGCGCGACCGAGCGGGCCCGCGCGCTCGGCGGGCGTCTGAAGCGGTTCGCCCCGGAGCTCGGCGCCGACCTCCGCGGCCGTCCGCCGTGGACGCCGGGCTGGCCGCCGGTAGCGCGCGCGTGCGCCCTCGCGTTCGCGTTCCTGTCGGCCGCGGTCGTCGGCTGGGCCGCGCTCGCGGACCGGCCGTTCCGGGAGGTGGCGATCCACGGCACGTACGTCGGCTGGGTCGTCCTCGTCGGGGCGCTCTGGGCGGTCCTCGTCGCGGCGTCGATCACGCTCCCGTGGCTCGCGCACGAACTCCTCCTCGAGCACCTCCGCGACCGGACGCGCGGCCACGTCCCGGGCGCGACCCGACGGCGGGTCGCGGCGGGCGTCGTCCTCCTCCCGCTCCTCCTCGCGGTGGTGCTTCCGGTCGGCGTCGCGGTGGCGCTCCCGTTCTTGGCCGGCGCCGCGTTCCTGGTGGCGGCGCGCGCCTCGACGTGGCCGGACGCGGTCCTCCTCTGGCGCGACGCGGCCGGCCGCCGCGGTTCGTTCCACCTCGTGAGCTGGGTGGCGGCCCAGCTCGTCGCCGTCTGGTGGGGTGGCGGCCTGGTGCTGCTGATGGCGACCGGGGGGCGCGCCTTCGGGGCGCCGTCGTCCGGCCTCACGCCGATCACCGACGGGCTCGGGCTGGTGGCGTCGTGGCTCGCGGGGCCGGCGATGCTCCTGATCAGCGGCGTGGTGCTGGTGAAGCTCCGCGAGGCGCGACGGTTCGACCCGGCGATGCCGTGTCCGACCTCGATCCACGTGACCCCGGCGTTCGACGTCGACGTCGACGACGCGCGGCGCGAGGCCGTCGACGGACGGTTCGCCGAGCGCGGCTTCCGGGTCCGCTGGGCGCCCGCGTCGAGCCGGGTCGAGGACGTCCCGGTCCGGCTGGTCGAGCGCGTCGACCCGCGTCGCGAGCGGACCTGGCCCCGCGACGTCAGCGCGCGTTCGCTCGAGGTCCCCGAGCAGCTCGACGTCCTCGCCCGGCGCGACGTCGTCCAGCGCCGCCGCGAGCTGTTGAGCGGGCTCGGCGTGATGGTCGGCCGGGCGCGCGAGCGGGAGTACTCGCGCGGCTGCGGCCTCTGGATCGCGCCGCACCTCTGGTACGTCCTCGGGATCTGCCGTGACACCGCGGAGGCCGAGCCGGAGGAGGGGACCGGCACCGTCGACGGGGTGATCGGGCTGCCGTACCACGTCGTCCTCCCGCGGGCGGCGCGGAGCCACGCGTACGCGCTGTTCCGCTGCGTCGAGGTCGACCTGATCTTCCTCGAGGACGGCGTCCCGTGGTCCGCGGCCCGGACGATCCTGCGCGCGCTCTTCCGGCACCACGACCTGCGGCGCGCCCGGGTCGAGGCGACCGACCTCCCGATGATCCCCGGCGTCCGCGTCCTCGTCGACGAGCACGAGCTCGGCGGCACCTGGGGGCACGAGCGGTACCCCGAGCCGGACTACGACGAGATCGCGCAGGCGCGGGTGCTCCTCCTGTTCGTCGACCGCGGCGGCGACGACGAGGAGGCGCCGTCGCCGACGGCCGACGAGGACCTCCTGATCGGCGTCTGACGGCGGCCGGCCCGGCCGCGGCGGCTCACGGCTCCAGGACGATCTTGATGCAGCCGTCCTCGCGGCGGTCGAACCGGTCGTACGCCCGCACGGCGTCCGCCAGCGGCATCCGGTGGGTCACCAGCGGGGAGACGTCGATCTCCTCCCGCCGGAGCAGCTCGAGCAGCGGCTCGGCCAGCCGGCGGGCCGGGCAGCGTCCGATCGCGAACGTGAGGTTCTTGTCGTACGCCTCGACCGGGGAGAACGGGAACGACGGCGCCGTGTGGACCCCGACCGAGGAGACCGTCCCTCCGGGCCGGACGAGGTCGACGGCGAGGCGAGCTGCCGAAGGGTGGCCGACCGCCTCCAGGACGACGTCCGCGCCCGCGCCGTCGGTCGCGTCGCGCACGACCTCGAGCGGGTCGACGGCCGACCGGTCGACCGGCTCGCCGCCCAGCCGCCCGGCGACGGCGAGCCGCTCGGGGACGTCGTCGACGGCGAGGACGCGCGCCGCGCCGCGGTGAACGGCGCCGAGCACCGCCGACAGGCCGACCGGCCCGAGCCCGACGACCGCCACCGTGTCGCCGGGGCCGACCGCGCCGTTCTCGGCGCAGAAGAACCCGGTCGCGAGGACGTCGCCGCAGAGGAGCGCCGCGTCCGGGTCGACGCCGTCGGGGACCGGCACGAGCGTCGACCGCGCGAGCGGCACGCGGACCGCCTCCGCCTGCGCGCCCGGCAGGCCGATCCCGCCCGCGACCCACCCGAAGAGCGCCCCGCTCACGCACCGGCAGGTCAAGCCGATCCGGCAGAACCGGCACCCGCCGCAGCTCGTCGTGAACGGACTCACGACCCGGGTCCCGACCGCCACCCCGGCGTCCGGCCCCGCCTCCACGACCTCGCCGAGGAACTCGTGCCCCATCACGCACCCCGCGTCGATCCCGGTCTCCCGGCCGTGGAACACATGCATGTCGGAGCCGCAGACCGCGGACCGCTCGACCCGGACGATCGCGTCGCCCGACCCGAGGAGGACGGGATCGGGGACGGTCTCGACGGCGACGCGGCGGAGAGATTGGAAAGTGACGGCGAGCATGGGAGGAGGAAGGAGAGGGAGGAAGGAGAGGAAGGAGAGGAAGGAATGGAAGGAGAGGAAGGATAGGGGGTGATTCCCTCGTCCGGCGCGAGGATCGAGGGCGGAGTCCGATTCCCTCGTGTCGCGGCTTCCCTCGGAGGGCGGTCACGCCCTCCGGCCTCTCCTTCCAGTCCTTCCTCTCCTTCCTTCTCCCTCACGGCCCCGGGAACGGCGGCGTCGCGAGGCGGAGTCCGCCGCGCAGGCCCTTCTGGAGGATCTTCGCGAGCGACTTCCGGACCTTCTTCTGCTTCAGGGATTTCCCCTGGTTCGCCTTCTTCTGGACCTTCTTCAGGAGCGAGTTGATCTTCCCGACGGTGTCGAGGAGGTCGTCGGTGACCGCGTTGCGGAGCTTCGCGTCGGTCAGCTTCGACTCGGCCTCGTCGATCGCCGCGAGGTACCGGGTCTTCGCGAGGTTCAGCGCCGCGAGCAGGTCGGTCGACGACTGCTCCTGGCCGTCGTTCCCGTTCAGCGCGGTCTGGATCGGCACGCTCGCCTGGAAGATCGCGCGCTTCACCTGCTGGTCCGGCGTGTGCCCGGCCTTCCCGTCGCCCGGGTCGACCATCGCCGCGTCGAGCGAGATCCGCTCCCCCTTGTGGAGGCCGCTGAAGCCGTAGCCGACCACCCAGTCGATCGCGGGGTTCGGGATCGGCGTCTCCCCTTCCTTCACGCCGTCGACGAAGAAGTGGAAGTCCGTCGCGTCGACCATCAGGTCGAGCTCGACCGAGTCCTGCCCCGACACGACCTTCTGGAAGACCAGGTTCGAACCGGACTGGGCGAAGATGTTCAGGTTGAGCTCCGCGCCGATCAGGACCGACTGCACCAGGAAGAAGAGCGGCGCCTCGGGGCCGAGCGACTGGATCTGGAAGCCGGTGAGAGCGTCGCCGCCGATCTTCTCCGGCTTCTCGAACCCGAACGTGCCGTGGACGTGCGCGCCGTTCCCGAGCTCGATCGGGACCCAGGCGAACGACGCGGAGAAGGCGTCCTTCCCGGTCACCGCGAACCGGCCGTCGCGGAGCGTCTTGCCGCCGACGTCGACCTTTCGGTCCTGGAACTTCCAACTCGTCATCCAGTTGTCGGTGAACGGCTCCTCGAGCGGTCCGAGGCAGCCGGCGGCGGCGGCGAGCGAGAGGAGGGCGAGGGGGCGGAGGAGGGTGCGCATGGGTCGGGTCTCCGGACTCGGGGATGGGTCGGCGGAGGAGGGAGACGGGGCGGGCGCCGGTCGTGACGCGGAATCCGACGAACCCGTACACTCCCCCGACGATGTCCCCCCGGATCGCCCCCGCCCAGCCGCGATGACGAGCGCTCCCGCCGCCGCTCCGGAGGCGCTCCCGCGAGGCGTCGGTCCGTTCGCCGTCGCGTTCGTCCTCCTGGCGCAGCTCGTCCCGCTGGTCGGGGCGCCGACGCTCGTGGTCTGGCCGTACGTCGGGCCGAAGTCGCTCGCCCTCGTGCTGGCGGCGGCGCCGCTCGCGACCCTCCTCGTCGCGGTCGCCGCGGCGACGCGCGGCCGGATCCGCCCCCGCTCCTCGCCGATCGTCTGGACGCTCGTCCTGTTCGCGGCGAGCCTCCTCGCCTCGACCCTCGCGTCCGTCGACCGTCACCGCTCGTGGTTCGACGACTGGGAGCGGATGCTCGGCGCGTTCCACCTCCTGCACGTGGTCGCGCTCGGGCTCGCCGCGGCCACGCTCCTCCGGACGGACCGGGAGTGGCGGGTCGTCTGGCGGGGCGCGTTCCTCGTGTCGATCGCCGTCTCGGTCGGGGGGCTCTGGCAGAAGGTCGATCCGGAGTTCCTGTACGGCATCGGCGGCTTCCGGGTCTCGTCGACGATGAACCACCCGGCGTTCCTCGGCGGCTACGCGACCCGGACCGCGCTCCTCGCCTGGCTCCTGATCGGTCGGGAGCGGGGCGGGTTCCGGGTCGTCGTCGCGGTCGCGGGGCTCCTCGCGGCGGCGACGGCGGTGGCGACGGAGACGCGTTCGTCGCTCCTGGCGCTCGGCGTCGGCGGGGCGGCGATCGTGGTCGGGACGCTCGTCACCGGGGCGTCCGGGGTGGGGCGGCGGCTCGCGCTCGGCGCGCTCCTGCTCGGCGCCCTCGGGGGCGCCGCGGTCGTCCCGCTCCTCGACCTCGAGGAGGAGCGGACCACGCTGCGCCACCGGGTCGAGAGCGGCGAGGCGTCGCCCGAGGACCGAGAGCGCCTCGAGACGCTCGATCGGCGCTGGGAGTGGACCGGGAAGGTGCCGGGGCTCCGTCGCTTCACGCGGATGTCGGTCACGCGGAAGACGGCGTCGACGCGGTTCACGACGTGGGGGATCGCGGTGGAGGCCGGGCTCGACCGCCCGTCGCTCGGGTACGGGCCGTGCAACTACGCGCTGGCGTTCGAGCGTCACTTCGAGCCGTCGCTCCTCGCGCACGGACGGCAGGAGACGTGGTTCGACCACGCCCACTCCACGCCGCTCGACGCGTTCGCGACGCGCGGGTTCCCCGGGCTCCTGACGCAGCTCGCGCTCTTCCTCGTGCCGGCGTTCGTCCTCGTGCGGGCCCGGCGTCGCGGCCGGGTCGAGGCGCGGTTCGCCGTCGCGGGGATCGCGCTGCTGCTCGCCCACCTGGTGCATCTGTCGTTCGTCTTCGACGGCGCCTCGTCCTGGATCGGGCTCGTCGTCCTGCTGGCGTACCTCGACCGGGTGACCGGCCGACCGGTCGTCGCGGCGACGGGGCCGGCGCGGCGAGGGCTCGCGGCGGGCGCGATCCTGGTCGGATCGGCGTGGGCGGCGGTCTGGATCGCGCCGGAGTGGCGAACGGCGAGGGGGATGCAGGAGGCGCTCGATCGGCTCGAGGCGG
>JAUIEL010000349.1 GCA_030428825.1 bacterium | reverse complement strand
GGACCGCCCCGACCTCCACCGCGGAGCGCGGCGGCAAGAAGCCGGCCCATTCACGCAACTCGAACAGCACGAGGCGCGCGCCCGCCGTCGGCCGAACCGGATGCTCGAGCCGGCCGCTCACGCCGATGCCCCGCTCGAGGCGGATCGCGTCCGGCCCGGCCGGCTCGGCGCCGTCGCGAGCCGGCGGCGGCCGCGCGTCGAACGGAACCTCGATGTGGAGCGCGTGCTCGGCGCTCCGGATCAGGAGCCCGCCGCGCGACGCCGGAGCGACGATCGCCAGGAGCTCCGAGTCCGACGCCTCGCCGGCGGAGACCTCGTGGTACTCCAACCGGAGGAGCCCGGGTTCGACCATCGAGCCCGTCCCCACCCACGTCCGACCGGCGTCGCGGTGGACCGCCTCGGCCGTCAGGCCGTCGGTGCTGCGTCCCACGGCGTCGATCGGGACCGACACCACGAACCCGTCCGGACCGTCGGGCGCCTCGGCGACCGGTTCCCGCTCCGGCGCGCGCACGTCGTCGACGCGCCGCCGCGCGCCCTCTCCTTCTCGCGGCACGCTCGCCGCAGCCACCGCGTCGCCCCGCGGCTCTGGACCGCCCGACCGGAAGACGACGATCGCGGTGAGGAGGACGGACGCCGCCGTCGCGACGAGAGCGACGCCCGCCGCCGCCCCCACTCCCGACGAGGCGGCGGCCGTCGGGGCGGCCGCGTCTCCGGAACGGTCGAGCGGGAGGAGGAGCGCGACCCACGCCCGGCGATCGGTGTACCGCCCGTCGAGCCGCTCCCGGAGCCTCTTCTGCCCCCGCTCGAGCCGCGATCGGACCGTGCTCTCGGGGACGTCGAGCCGGCGCGCGATCTCCGGGGTGCTCATCTCCTCGAAGTAGCGGAGGACGATCGCCGTCCGGTACGGCTCGTCGAGCATGTGGACCTCGCGGGCGAGCCCGCGGAACAGCTCCGACTGGGCGGCGACCTCGACCGCGGCGTCGAGTGCGCCCGGGGAGGGCGGCGCGGTCGCGTGCTCGCGATTCGCGCGGCGGCGATCGGTCCGCTTCCGCTGCCGCAAGACGTTCTTCAGCACCTCGCGGAGCCAGGGCCGAACGCTGCGGGACGCGTCGGGCGGAGCGCGTAGCGCCGCCAGGAACGTCTCCTGGACCGCATCCTCCGCCTCGCTCCGCTCGTCGGCCAACGTGAGCGCCAGCGAGCGGAGCCAGCCGGCGTGCTCGAGCAGCTTCTGGACCTCTTCGGCGGTCATGGCGACTTCCTCCCGCTCCTCTACATGCCGCCGACGGCCGCTCCGTCCCCGAAAAAGATGTCGTGAAGACGAGGGTAACCGACCTTATTTCGATCGGCGGCGGCGGTTTCCGGGGACGTCGGGCGGGTCGGCGGCATGGAGAGACCGGCCCCACGCCAGCTCTCCCACGCGTCCACACCGGCCCATGATCGATCATCCGCCCGGATCCCCCCTTCATGCCCTTTCCGCCCGATCCGACGCTCGGACAGCTCTCCCGCGTGCCCGCCACCGACCTCCTCGACAGCATCGACCCCGCGACGTTCGAGCGGCTCGAACGTGCGGCGCGCAACGGGGGACCGGGGCCGACGTGCCTGGCCCCGGGTCAGCTCCGCCACGCGCTCGCCCTGAGCCTCGGAGCGTCGGACGACCCGGACCCGGATCGTGTCCGGTTCGTCGACTTCCGGCGCGAGGACGAGGAGCTGCGGCTCGGGGAGTTCGTCGAGCGGCTGGTCGCCCCGTTCCACTGCGGCTCCCCGCCGTCGAGCTGGATCGCGGAGTTCGCCTGGTCGATCGCGTGCGAGAAGCGCGAGCGACGCCGCCTCCCCGAGGAGCGACACGCGACGATTCGGGTCGGCCGGAGCTTTCGGGCCCTCTACGATCGATGCAACGAGGAGCTGCTCTCGCGGTGTCGGCGCATCGCACGGAACGGAAACCGACGGATCGACCCGGAGGCGCTCGCCGCGACGGCCTGGCAGCGCGCCTACGAGACGTACTGGAGCCCGCGGTCGCGGTTCCGCTTCCTCGGCCGGGGACGGACGGTCGGCCTCCTGACGACGATCGCGCATCACGAGCTCGGACCGATGTCCCGGTCCGAACTCCCGTCCCTCCCTCCCGAGCTGCTCGAGACCCGGCCCGCCCCGTCCGACGGCCCGAGCGAGGCGGAGCGCGAGGAGATCCTCGTCCGGCTGCGCGAGTGCGTCGAGGAACTGCCGCCGCGTCGGAGGCTCGTCTGTTCGCTCCTGTTCGACCGCGAACTCCCGTCCCTCCGGGTCGCGGCGCTGCTCCGACTCGCCGAATCGACCGTCTCCGAGCACGTCCAGAAGGCGAAGCAGCACCTGAGGCGCTGCCTCGAGCGGCGACTCGGCGACGCGGGGTTCGGATTCGGAGCTCGATTCGGAGCTGATTGAATGAGCGACGCCCATTTCCGGCTGGTGGAACGGCTCATCCGGGAACACCGCGGTGAGGAGGGAGGCGCCGGACTCCGCGCGGACCCGCGCGACCTCGAACAGCTCGCCGCGCTCTGCGAAGGAGCCATCGGCCTCGACGACCTCGAGGAGGAGACGCTGGGACGCCTGATCCGGGCGCTCGGCATCGACGGCGTGACCGGGCTGCTCGCGCCGGACGAAGCGCTCGGGATGGCGGCGGGCCGGACCGAGGAGGACGCTCCGCCCGGCGAGGAGGCGGCGTCGATCGCGTTCGCGCAGGGATGGCCGGACCTCGATCTCCGGCTCGCGGCGGCGTTCCGCGCTCCGATCGTCGTCCCCGCCCCGAACGCCGGCGCCCCCGCCGACCTCCCGGTCGACCTCCGTCGCGCGGCGGAGGCGGAGGACGTCGTGGTGGAGGCGGCGCTCTGGACGCCCGCGGCAGGGGAGACCCCGATCCTCGTCCACCGGTTCCGCCGGCCGCGCGAGGCGATCTCCCGGGCATGGTCGTTCTACCTGCCGGCGAGCGACAACCACTCGACGTCCGTGCTGCCCCTCGGACTCTGGGGACCGGAGGCGGACGGCGGTTTTCGGTTCGAGGTGGTGGTCCAGCGCCGGCGGAGCGGCGAGCTCGCGCTCGGCGTTCCCGACCACGCGGGGGCCCTCTGCCGGCTCTGGGTCGATCCGGACGGCGCGGGGATCGCCCGGGCCGGGTTCGGACTCTCCGCGGAGGGGGAGTGGCGACCGGAGAGGATCGAGGGGATCGGGGTCCTCTCGGTCGGGGCGTGGACCGAGCGGCAGTCCGCGGCCGTGCGGCGCCTGCACGGGCACCTGACGGCGGGCTGAGAAACTTTCGAGAGGGAGCCGAATTCTCGGCTCCGACCCTCTCCCGACCGGCGAACCCGGGGCGTCCCGGGGAAGTCCGCCGAGTCTCACCGGGAGAGAGTCATGAAGACCCTCACGTCGCTCGCGACGGCGGGAATCGCCGCCGTCCTCTGCCTCGCCGCCGCCCCCTCCGCCTCCTCCGTCACCGCGCCGAACGAGGGCCCGCTCCTCGTCCGGGCGGACGTCGAGCCGGCCTACGTCCACATCCAGTCGCCCTGGGGGTACTGGGGCTGGTACTGGGTCCACCCCGGCCGGAACACGCTCGAGTGCACGGGGACCGCCAACGAGTTCGTCTACACGTACTGAGCCGGAGACCCGCGGCGCACGGAGCCCCCGCCCTCCTCCGACGGAGGGCGGGGGCCTCGCTTTCTCGACCGGTTTTGTCGGTTTTTCGGGGACGGACCGACCGCCGGCGGCATGAGAGAGGCCGGTGCGCGTGAAGTGCACCGGATTCAAGGGGAAGACGGGGACAAGTGGCGGTCCTCGGTCAGGGGGGCGGCGCCCGCGCCGGCCCGAACGAAATCCGTAGCGGGCGACGAGGGAAAGACAGGGGAGAAGCGGAGTCGGCCCTGCCGGCTTCGCTTTTTTTTCGTCTCCTGCGTTACGACGGCGGACGCCCCCCGACCCTGTCGTTGTCGACCGACAGGGTGAACCTCTACGCTCGCCCGCCCCGGACCGTCGTCCGGAAGCGGACAGGGCCGGAGGTCGCGCACCGAGGGAGGGCGAGCCGGGATGGAGTTCAGCGCCGCGCGTGAGTTCGTCGAGGCGACGTGGCGCCCGCTCCTCTTCTCCCCCGGCGCCGGCATCGAGTCGATCTCGGTCGGCACCCGCGAGACCGGCCCGGTCGGCCCGCGGACCGAGTTCTGCGTCCGGATCGGCGTCCCGAGGAAGAAGAGCCGGCGGCGGCTCCGGGACGACGGCGTCGAGCCGGTCGAGGAGGCCGTCGGACGGCTCCTCCCTCGGGGCGTCGCGTACGACCCCGTCGACTTCGACGTCGTCGAGCGCGGCCCGGCCCGGACGGCGGCGCCCCCCCGGCTCTCCCCCGGCAAGAGCGTCGCCGGCGCGACGCGTCGTCCGTCGGCGCCGTCCCCCATCGAGGGCTCGATCGGCTTCTTCGTGACCCTCGACGGCGTCGAGCTGCACCTCGTGTCGTGCAACCACGTCCTCGCGCGCTTCGACCACGGCCGCGTCGGAGATCCGGTCCTGCACCCCGCCCCCCGCCTCCTCCCGCCGTCGGTCGCGGGCTCTCCGGCGCTCGCCCGCGACCACGGCGTCGCCGAGCTCTCCGCGATCCTCCCCGTCGAGATCGACCCGGGGGACGGCCGCGCTCCCCCGGAGAACCTCACCGACGCGGCGATGGCGAGGGTCACGCGCCACGCGTCGACGCCCGCCAGCCTGGTCGAGATCCCGGGGACCGGCGTGCATCTCCGGACCGACCTCTCGCGCGACCCGGACGCGCTCGGCCGGTCCCGCCTGCTGAACCGCCGCGTCGTGAAGCACGGCGCGACGACCGGCGCGACGGAAGGGATGGTCACCGACCTTCACCTCCGCATGCGCGTCGGCTGGGGGAGGGCCCAGGCGGTGTTCGTCGACCAGTTCTACGTCTCGCCGCTCGTGCCCGGCGCCCCCTTCGCCGCCTTCGGCGACAGCGGCAGCGCCGTCGTGACCGACAGCGGCGAGCTCCTCGGCCTCCTCTTCGCCGTCGATCCGCACGGCGGCGCCGCGGCGAACCGCATCGACGTCCTGCTCGACGCCCTCCGTCGCGCCGTGCCGCGGAGGACGCTCGAGGTCGTGACCGCCACGACGCGGGGGAGCGGGGGGAACGGGACGATGCAGGCCGCCGCCCCGTGAGGACGGCCGACCGCTCGGGGACCCGACCCGCCGGGGCTCGGCTACCGCCGCGGCATCACGCCGAGCGTCGGCTCCTCGTCGTCGACGCGGACCTCGAGCGGCACGAGGACGTCCCTCCCGTCGAGCCGGAACGCGACGTTCCGGGGGAGCTTCGCGGCCCGGCCCCGCGCCACGG
This sequence comes from bacterium, assembly GCA_030428825.1. GTDB lineage: Bacteria > Planctomycetota > B15-G4 > B15-G4 > JADJEK01 > JAUIEL01. The sequence continues at coordinate 2,030 of JAUIEL010000349.1, read as the reverse complement.
AGACGCGGATGCGCGGGGCGCGCTCGTCGACGGGGAGGCTGAGCCGCACGGGGCCGACGTCGAGTCGAGCCTCGAACTCGTGGCCGTGCTTCCGCAGGATCTCGATCAGTTGGGCTTCGGTCGCTCTGTTTCGCAAGTTCGTCTCGACGGGTTCGTCATGGGTCCCCCTTCGACCCCGAGCCCGACCGACCTTGCCATCGACACGTCCCCGCATCGAGCGGAGACGCGCGGCCCACCATGGAAGGCGCCGGTCCATCCGATCCGCTGGTCGCCCTCGTCGGGCGACTCGAAGCATCCTGTGTAGCAAACCGGCGGCGAGCGGGACCACCGAAAGTGCGAACCGGTTCCCGGTTCGAACACCCCGCCCCTCTCCACGGTTTGGACATCATCGTCGATCGGCCGACGCTCCCGCGCCGGTCAGTTCACGTCGACCGAGAGCCCGTTCGACGCCGCGAACCCCTCGATCCCCGCCGGATCGACGACGAACGCCTGCGACTTGAACCCGAGCCCGGCCGCGGACGGCGGGATCACGCCGGAGAGCGTCAGGAACCCCGCCCCCGGCCCGGCTCCGCCGAGCGGAACGGTGAAGTTCACGAGCAGCGGCACGACGTTCAGGGTGCATCCGCTCCCGCCGATCGGGAGCGCCGCCTCCTGGAGCCCGATGAAGATCGTCGCGCTCGCCCCGCCGAGGGCCCCGGAGATCGTCATCGAGAGCTGGGAGTTCACGTCGACCGCGCCGCACGGCGTCGACGTCAGCTTCGGCACGAACCCGCCCGAGCCCGCGCAGCCGACCCCGTACTCGCACGGCTTCGAGATCGTCCGGACGTCGTCGATCCCGTAGGTGATGTCGGGGATCCGCAGCGTGACGGTCTGGAAGACGGTCCCCGGATCGGCGACGAACCCGAAGAACTGAACGGCGCCGCTCGACCCCGGGACGTTCGCGGTATGCACGATCGCGCCGTCGATCAGGAACGTGATCGGACCGACCTCGAGGTCCGTGAAGTTCGCGCCCCACGCCGCGAACTCGCTGTTCACGATCCCCATCGTCAGGTCGTCGTGGAACGCGGCGACCCCCGAGTCCGCGAACAGGTACGTCGTCCCGCCGACCGTCGTGTTCTTCGCGCCGTGCGAGTGCGGCACCGTGTTGACGTGCAGCACGGACGGCGGCGACGCGAACGTCAGCTCCCCGATCGTGGCCGACGTGCCGTACGTCCCCGGCACGACACCCTCGAAGTCCTCGACGTCGTGCAGGCCGATCGCGTTCACGAACGTCGATTCGTCGGTGAAGACGGTGACCCCGGCGAAGGCGGGGGAGGGGAGGAGAAGGACGGCGGACGCGAAGAGGTGACGCATGGAGTTGCTCCCGAGGACACCGACGAGGATAGCACGGGGGAGGGAGCAAGGGAGAGCAAGGGAGAGCAGGGGAGAGCAGGGGAGAGCAGGGGAGAGGGCGCTGGCGCGGAGCGGGAGACGGGGGAGAGGGAGCCGAAGTCAGCGTCTTGGCCGGGGCGCGGGAGAAGGGGAAGGAACGAGAGGAAGGAAAGGAACGAGAGGAACGAGAGCGCGCTCGCGCGGGCGACCGACACGGTCATCAGGACGTCGCGCCAGCGCCATCCCATGGGTCCTCACCGGACTCCCCCTTTCCTACACCGGAATCGGGTGAGGAAGTCCGGAGCGGGCGAGGCGGGGCCGGAGGAGGGATGAGTCTCCGAGAGCGACCCCGCAGCGCGACTCGTCCCTTCGCGGAGACCACGCCGGACGCATCGCGCGAGGACGTGAGCGGGTCGGAGAGCTCGTCCCTCCTCCGGCCGCCGCCGTGGCGAACGCGTAGACGTTCCCGAACGCGTTGCAAGCCGCGCAGCGTCTAGGACAGCGGGTCGGAGACACCTCCCCGTCTCGTCGCACGCCGCGGCGAACGCAACGCCCTACATCGGGATGTTGCCGTGCTTCTTCGGCGGCAGCTCCTCGCGCTTGTTCCGCAGCAGCCGCAGTCCGCGGATCAGGCGCTCCCGGGTCTGGCGCGGCTCGAT
>JAUIEL010000348.1 GCA_030428825.1 bacterium | reverse complement strand
CCGGCCGACGGTCGCGACGGAACCTCTCCGTAGGACGGACTCGGCGCCGCGATCGATTTCCCGTTTCCGAGGAACCTCGACGACGCGGCCCTCGTCCGAGGCCCCGGCGGGAACGTTGGAGGAGGAGGACCCGAGCACCCCTTCCCCGCGGACGATGCGTTCGCGGCGGCGACGCTCTCGAAGCGACGCCGCCCGAAGCGAGCGCCTCGTCCCGGCCGTTTCCGCCCCCCCGGTGCCGCACCGATCCCTTCCGGACGTTCCCGCGCGAGGTGCGTCGGCCCGCGCCCGCGGACAGGAGGTCCGCGCCGCGGTCCGCGGTCCGACGCCTCCGTGAACTCGAAGCGCGCGGACCGTGACCGGAAGAAGGAGTCCCCCATGATCACGAAGTTCCTGTCGAGCGCGGCGCTGGTCGCCGCGTCGTTCCTGGCGGCCGCGCCGTCGACGCCGGCCCAGGTGCCGTGCCACGTCGGCGACGACGGGCTCGACGTCGGCTGCTGCAAGGAGGCGAAGCCGAAGCTCCCCGACTTCCCCGAGGTGAAGGAGAAGGGCGTCTACGCCTGCATCGGGAAGTGCAAGCTCGAGAAGGCGTTCAAGGTCGAGGTGAAGCTCGGCAAGCCGCAGTGGTTCACCTGCGATCAGGCGGTCTTCGAGCTGACCGTCTCCCCGCAGACGCCGGGCGGGCCGTCGATCTCGTCGAAGATCATCGGCAAGTACTCGCGGACCTGGTACTCGCTGACCCACGGCCGGCAGGTCTGGCGCTTCCTCCTGAACGGCGACTGGCACTTCGGCCCGTCGATCGGCGTCCAGGGCTGCCCGACGCCGCCGCACGCGAACCCGTCGCACGTGATCGGCAGCGTCGACTACGCCTGCGACCCGACCGGCGCCGACCCCGGGGCCGCGATCGCGCTCAACCTGTCGCACCTCCCCGGCTGCATCTCGCACGGCTCGCTCAGCGCGCGGCCGCTGCCGAACGCGCAGGCCCACCCGGACCGGAGCTACCACCTCGTGGCGCCGTCGAACTTCGCGTTCGGCAGCGTCAACGACATCGCCGGGTCGTTCAAGGAGGAGGCGGTCCGTTCGTCCCCGTCCGGCAACTGCTACCCGTGGAGCGCCCGGTGCCTCGGCGAGGCGGCGGTGGTCGAGGGAGAGCTCGCCACCGACTTCAAGAACTGCCTCTGCATCGACGACATCGACGGCGGGCCGTGGGTCCACCAGAAGATGAAGGGGGAGGTCGACTGCAGCGGCGCGTCGTCGGTCTTCTCGACGGTCGACGGGTTCGACCCGAACATCCCGACCGGGCTCGCCGCCCTCCGCCTCGGCCGCTGGAGCGGCAACACGTTCCCGGGGAACCTCGAGCTCTCGGTCTACGTCGGCTACCTCCAGTACTTCGATCCGTGCGTGCCGTTCGCCGACCTGTCGCCGCACCGCGTCTGCGGGGTCGGGACGTCCGGTCACGAGGGCCTGCTGTTCGGTCCGACGCCGGTCCTCCAGCCGTACAAGAACTTCCTCGACCTCGAGGACAACCTCATCCCGAAGACCCACGACCCGATCCCGGTGCCGACGTCGCTCACCGTCTGCATCCCGCTCTCCAAGGGGTTCGGCGCGCCGGCGTTCAGCTCGCTCGTCTGGAACCTCAACCCGGAATGAACGGCAGCGGACATTGAAGAGGGGCCCGGCGCGCTCGCCGGGCCCTCCCCGCGCCCGGGCCCCCGCCCGTCACTCGACGACCACCGGGTTGCCGGTGATCTCGTTGTTGTCGGTGACGAACTCCCCGGCGACCGGGACGACCCGGAGCTGCCAGTGGTACTCCCCGCCCTCGGCATCCTTCGGGACGGACACGTTCACGGTGCGCGGGCCGAGCGCCGTGGTCTCCTCGGAGTGCACGAGGTGGTCGAACGCGTCGCCCGCCTCCGAGACGAGCCAGAGCTCGTAGGTGTAGTGGAAGACGCCGTCGAGCCCGACGCTCTCGACCGTGAGCTCGACCGGCACGCCGCTCGCTCCCGCGGCCAACGCGTCCGGACCCTCGACCGACTCCGCGAGCAGGTCGCGTCCCTCCTCCACCACGACGAGGTTGCCGAGCGCGGTGTTGTTCTGGAACGTCAGCTCCACGGGGAGGTCGTCGACGATGAGCCCCCAGTAGTAGGTGCCGGGCCCCGCGAGCGGCGGCACGTCCGCCACGACGACGTGGCCGCCGACCGCCGGGACCGCGAGCGCCTTCACGAGCCAGTCGCCCGGACCGACGTCGAGGTTCTTGGTGATCCGGATCGCGACGTCGAGCGGGCCGACGATCGGCCCCCCGAGGCTCGACAGCTCGAACTGGATCACGACCGTCTCGCCGATCGTCGCGAGCTTCGGACCGGAGACCTGGGTCGCCTCGACGTCCGGCGGTCCCGCCAGCACGTCGATCGCGTCGCCGACGACGTGGTTGTTGAACCGATCGATCTCGCCGTGGTCGTGGTGGACGGTGAGGCCCCAGTGGTAGGTCCCCTCCTCCAGGTCGGGCGGCAGCCTCACGACCATGAACTTCCCGCCGAAGCCGGTCGTCGTCACCGTCCGGACGATCCGGTCCTGGTAGGTGACCGACGCGTCCTCGCTCAGGCGGACGTCGAACGTGTACTCCCCGTCGTACGCGCCGCCGACGTTGTCGATCGTGGCGCCGACGAAGACGTTCTTGCTCGCGGTGCCGGCCGTGGGACCGAAGATCGCCGTCGCCTCGAAGTTCGGCGGGAACTTCTTCGTCCGGACCCGGATCGCCGTCCGGTTGTTCGCCTCGGTCACCTCGGTGAGCTGCTGGTCGTAGTCGATGATCGCCCCGATCCAGTAGTCCGTCCGCTCGGTCAGCGTCTTCGGGAGCGCGAGGAGCGGACTGACGATCGTCTCCGGCTGATCCGAGAGGACCACGACCCCCTGGCTGCCGATCAAGGTGTCCCCGGTGGTGATCTGGGGGTTCGTCGACAGGTAGTAGCCGATGTTCGCCACGTGGTCGCTCTTCCCGAGGTTCTCGGTCGTCAGCTCGACGCGGAGCTCCTGACCGTCGTCGACCTCGTACACCGGCACGTCGCCCCCGACGTCGCGGAGCTCGTCGTGAGCGGCGTCGAACAGCCTCGTCCGCGTCTGGATGGCGTACGCGCCGAAGTCGTTGTCCGGCAGGCTCGCCCCGCTGAACCGCCAGTGCGCCAGGCCGAGGTCCTCGTGGAACCCCGGCCGGTCGCCGTAGACGCCGCGCACCGCCGACACCGCGTCCTCGCCCGGATAGGCGGACGCGACGCCGTCGTGCATGTGGATGTGCCGGAAGTCCTGCCCCATGACGCTGTAGGTGTCGCCGGTGTGCAGCAGCCCGAGCGCGTGTCCGAACTCGTGGATCGCCGTCGTCCGGAGCGGCCTCCCCTCGCCGCCGTACGGCTCGAGGTCGTTCGGGTCCGTCGACGCCGTGAACGGCGTGCTCGCGTCGAACAGGATGTCGACCTCGTTGATGGCGCAGGGAGGCACGTGAAAGACGTCCGCGTACGCCGGGACGCCGAGGGAGAGGACCTTGTAGATCTCGCTCGCGGGCGGCGTCTCGTCGGGCCCGATGTCCTGCGGCCAGACGAGCGTGATGTTCACGTTCGCGGCGCTGTTCGACCACGCGGCGGCGGCCTCGAGGAGCGCGTTCGCGGACGGCCCTCCCTTCGGGAAGTGGTCCTGATTCACGAGGAACGTGATGCTCCCGCCTTGGATCTTCTTGTCGTACTCGCCGCAGGTGTCCCAGTCGGCCGCCGGAGCGACGGCGGAGATCGAGACGGCGAGCGCGGCGGCGACGGTGCGGAGGAGGCGCGGGTTCATGATCGATCGGTCTTTCTTCTTCTCGGTGTGATCGGGAGGGGGTCGAGATCGGGAGCTCAGCCGCGGCTCGCCGGCGGATCGTCCGTCGGCGGCGCGGGGAGGCGGCGGGACACGCGGAACGGCGCCGACGCGTCGAGGCTCGGCGTCGGCGCGACCGTCGGGGCGGGCTCGGCGGCGGCGACCTCGGCCTCGCGGACGAGCGCGCGCAGCAGGGTGATCAGGCCGTCGTCGTCCGGGGCCAGGGCGCCCGCCGGCGGGGAGAACCGCGGCCGCTCGTCCGCGCGTGCGGACGCGCCGCCCTTCGGCGTCACCGGCGGCGCTCCCTCGCGTCGCACGTCGACCCGGCGCTCGCCGCGGGACATCTCCCCCCGCGGGGAGAGCCAGAGCTCGTACCCGAGTGCGTCGACCACGCCGCCGCGCACCAGCCGCAGGCGCCCCTGCTCGAACCCGACCAGCGGGCAGATCGACGCGCCGTTCCGCTCGACGAACAGGACGTCCCGATCGCCGACGTGGAAGCGGGGCGTCCCGGGGACGGTCAGGACGCGCCCGCGACCGTCGGGCCCGCCCCGGAACCGGAGCGTCAGCCTCTCCCCCGCCGACGAGGACCCCTTCACGAGCCGGTCGATCGAGAACGTCACGAACGTGTGCGGGACCTCCTCGTCGCCGGGCTCGACCCGAGACGAGACGCGGTGCTCGACGGCGAGGACCTCGGTCTCGGCGATCAGCTCGGCGCGGGAGACGAGCTCGCGCAGGCCGAGACGCTCGACCGTCGAGGCGGAGAGCGGGCCGCTCGAGAAGAGCGACAGGAACGCCAGGCCGGCCAGGCGCGCGCGGCGCGAACGGAGCGGGGAACGGGTCGTCGAAAGCATCGGGGGACTCCTCGGTTCGCCGGGACCTCCCCGGCGGGCCTCCGTGCGGGGCCGACGAGGACGCGCGTTCCCGGCGCGCGAGCCGACACCGATCTCGCGCCGACCATCCGGTATCGTGCGCGGGAGAGGCGCCGCCCGCGTCGGGGCGGCGGCACGAAGCGTGGGCACGACCGATCCGTGACGACCGACCCCCGATGGGAAGAGGCGAGGGAGCTGTTCCTCGACCTCGCGGATCTCCCCGCCGATCGGCGCGAGCCCGAGCTCCTGTTCCTCGCCGCGCGGGACCCCGAGCTGGCGAAGCGGGTGGAGGAGCTCCTGCGCCACGACCGCGCCGAACCGGCCCCCGGCCCGACCGCACCGAAGCGATACGGTCCGTACGAGGTCGTCCGCCCGATCGGACACGGCGGCATGGGCGAGGTGTTCGTCGCGCGGCGCGCGGACGGCGAGTACGAGCGCGAGGTCGCGGTCAAGGTCCTCCACGGCGGCGCGGCGAACGAGGAGCTCGTCCGCCGATTCCTCCGAGAGCGGCAGACGCTCGCCCGGCTCGACCACGAGTACGTCACCGACCTGCTCGACGGCGGGACGACCGAGTCCGGCGAGCCGTACCTCGTGATGGAGTACGTCGAGGGGGAGCCCGCCGACCGGTTCGCGGCCCGGCTCGACGTGAAGGAGCGGCTCGAGCTGTTCGTCCGGATCGGCCGCGCGGTGCAGCACGCCCACGAGCGAGGGTTCGTCCACCATGACCTGAAGCCGAGCAACGTCCTCGTCCGCGCGGACGGCACGCCACGCCTCCTCGACTTCGGGATCGCGCGCCCCGATCCGGAGACGCGGGTCGCCGGGCCGGACGAGGCGCCGCTCACCCGCACCGGCCATCGGGTCTTCACGCCCGAGTACGCGAGCCCCGAGCAGGTCCGCGGCGAACCCGCGACGACACGGAGCGACGTCTTCGCCCTCGGCGCGCTCCTGTACGTCTTCCTCGCCGGCGAGCGACCCTGGAGCTCCAGCACGACCCTGCATGAACTGGAGCGGGCGATCTGCGAGGACGACCCCGCGCCGCCGAGCCGGCTCGTCACCGGCACGACGCGGCGGCGCATCTCCGGCGACCTCGACGCGATCGTGCTGCAGTGCCTCGCGAAGCGTCCGAAACGGCGGTACGAGTCGGTGGCGGACCTCTGCGACGACGTCGAACGCCACCTCGACGGGCGCCCGATCCGCGCTCGCCGGACCGGCACCCTGGCGCGCGCGGTGCGGTTCGCCCGGCGCAAGCCGATCTACCCCGTCGGCGGCGCGCTCCTCCTGACCGCGACGTTCGCGGCGGGGTGGGCGTGGCGGTCGGAGGTCCGCGGGGAGCGCGGGCGGGAGCGCCTCGTCGTCGCGGTCAGAGATCGCATCGAGGCCGCGCGGCAAAGGAGGACGAACGGCGACCTCGAGGCGGCGGACCAGGAGCTCGACGCCGCTCTCGTCGCGCTGAACGAGCTCCCCGGCGAACGCGCGCTCGGGGCGGAGATCCTGGTCCACAAGGCCGTCGTGGCGAACCTCGACCGCGAATGGAAGGAATGTCTCGCGCTGCTCGAGCGCGCCGAAGCGATCCTCGACGAGCAGGAGCGGCCCGACCCGGTGCTCCGGGCGATGCTCTTGAACTCGCGCACGCTCTCCCTGCAGCGCCTCCGCTCCCCGCGCAGCCGCGATGCCGCCCTCGCCGCGTTCGAGTTCGCGCGCGACCGGTTCCCGGCCGGCGACACGCACCGGGTCGACGCGATTCTCGGCTGGGCGGACGAGCAGCGGCGGGCGGGGAAGGAGCGGGAATGGATCGACTCGCTCACCGCGGCCGCGGACGAGCTGCGGACGCGCGACCCGAAGAGCGAGGTCCTCGCCCGCACCCAGAACGAGCGGGCGATCGCGTTCGCGTCGGTCGGCCGGCACGACGAGGCGATCGAGTGCTACCGGGAGGCGCTCGAGATCCTCGGCTGGAACCACGGCGAGCGGCACTCCTCGTTCATGAAGGTCCGCCTCAACCTCGGGTCGGCGTACCTCCGCGCCGACCGGTACGGCGAGGCGTTCGAGGAGTACGAGCGCGCCCTCACCACGAGCCGCGCCCTCGACGAAGAGCTGTTCACCGCCGCGATCCTCCACCTCGTCGCGCGCGCCCACCTCGAGGTCGGCGGCGACGCGCACGTCCTCGCCGCGATCGACGCCGCGCGCGAGGCGCTCGAGATCCGCCGGCGGAACCGGCTGGCGGTCCACACCGACCGGTCCCGCGCTCTCCTCGGCATCGCCCTCGCCCGGGCGGGACGCCTCGACGAGGCGAGGGGCGAGCTGACGACCGTCTTCGCCGCCGACCCGCTCGACCTCCTTCCCGAGCACGAGGCGGACGCCCGCCACCTCCTCGGCGCGATCCTGGACGACGCCGGCGACCCGGCGGCCACGCCTCACCTCCGTCGCGCGCTCGAGCTGAAACAGGAGCTCCTCGGTCCCGAGCACGACGACTGCCGCGACCTCGAGGCCCGCCTGACCGACTGACCGCCCGCCCCCGCGTCGGTGGCCGGCACCGACGCGGGGGCGGGCGGTTCGGTGTCGGGCGCGGCGGAGAAACCGCACGAAGGGGGGCGAGCGCAACCGCGTCGTCCGTTCCGCCTCGGAATCGACCCCCGTCGTCGACCTTCGATCCGCGCTCGCGGGGGCCC
>JAUIEL010000347.1 GCA_030428825.1 bacterium | reverse complement strand
CTGGCCGTCGCCCAGCGAGTCCGTGAACGACGTCTTCACCGCCGTCACCGCCCCGTCCTGGAACGCGCCGGAGTCGACCGCCTCGTTCGCCAGCTCGGACGCGCCGACCGAGTCCGCCGCCAGCGACGCCGCCGAAAGCGAGTCGTCCGCGAACTGGCCGTCGCCCAGCGAGTCCGTGAACGACGTCTTCACCGCCGTCACCGCCCCGTCCTGGATCGCCGCCGTGTCGACCGCCTCGTTCGCCAGCTCGGACGCGCCGACCGCGTCCGTGGCGATGTCGGCGGCGACCAGGGTCTCGGCGATGAACGCCGGCTCGCCGACGGAGTCCGCCGCGAGCTCGGTGCTCGTGACCGCCGCGGCCGCGAACTTCGCCGTGGTGACGGCGTCGTCCGCGATCGCCGCGGTGTCGACCGCGTCGTCGGCCAGCTCGGCGGCCCCGATCGCGTCCGCCGCGATCTGCGCGGCGGTCAGCGTGTCGGTCGCGAACTTCCCGGCCTCGATCTGGCCGTCCTTGAAGTCCTTGGCCAGGATCGTGCCGTCCTTGATCTTCTTGCTCGTGATCGTCTTCGCCGCCGCGTTCGGCCCGGTCGAGAGGACCAGGCCGGCCGCGAGGGCCCAGACGATGTTGCGCGTGGAGTTCGTCTTCATCTCGTCGACCTCGCTTCCTTCGTCGTCGGTCAGAAGTTGGTGACGAGCATGAGGACGGAGCCGGTCCCCGCCTCGAGCGACTGGAGCGCCTTGCCGAGGATGACCCCCTCGCCGCGGCCGGTGTTCGGGACGTACTTCATCGCGTGCCCCGGCGTACCGGACGTGGTCAGGAGATCGCCGACCCGGATCGGGCCGTTCTCGGTCGAGACCTTGACCGGGACGCGGCCCGCGAGGGCGACCGCCGCCCGCGGGAGCGCCTCGACCTGCGCGTCGATCTGGACCCGCAGCTCGTTCGCCGTCGGGACGTCGCCGCGGGAGCGCGCCTCGCGCTCGGCCGCGACGAGCTCGGGGAAGTAGACCTCGTCCGAGAACGCGCCGCCCAGGACGATGCCCGGCTCGGTCGTCACGACGCCGACGACGGCGCCCTCGTAGGCGCGCCGCGACTTGACCACGCTCCCCGGCACCGACGGATCGTCGATCGCGACGACGACGTCCCCCGCCTCGACCTCGTCGGTCGTCGGGAAGTACTCGGCGATGTCGAACGTCTGGCTGCCGGAGACCGCGGTCCCCTTGTGGTCGATGTTGCCGTTCTCGTTGACGCGGAACAGCCCCTCGGTGCCGGTCGAGGTGACGTGACGCACCTCGAACGTGGCGATCGGGAGGATGTCGGCGTCGTCGGCGTCGTCGTCGATCAGCATGTGGACCGAGCTCGCGCTCTGGATCGTCGTGCCGCCGACCACCAGGCCGCCCATCCGGAGGCCGTCGGTGAAGCCGGTGGTGACCCACGCGGCGTCGGTCGAGTTGACGTCGACCCAGCCGATCGTGCCGTCCTGGATCTTCGACGACGTGACCGAGTTCGGCTGCAGGGAGGCCGCGTCGACCGCGCCGTCCGCCAGCTCGTCCGCGCCGACCGAGTTCGAGGCGAGCGAGGCGGCCGTGAGCGAGTCGTCGACGACGAACGAGTCGTCGATGAACTCGCCGGAGAGCTTCGCTCCGGTCACCGCGCCGTCCTGGATCGCCGCCGTGTCGACCGCGTCGTCCGCCAGCTCGTCCGCGCCGACCGAGTCGGTGGCGAGCGAGTCGGCGGTGAGCGAGTCGTCCGCGACCTTCGAGTCGTCGACGATGTCCGCGCCGAGGTCGGCGCCGGTGAGCGACCCGTCCTGGACCTTCGCGCCGGTCACGGCGTCGTCCTGGATCGCCGCCGTGTCGACCGCGTCGTCCGCCAGCTCGCTCGCCCCGACCGAATCGGCCGCGAGGGAGGCCGCGGTGATGCTGTCGCCCGAGAAGTTCGCGTCGGTGATCGTGTTGGCGGCCAGCTTCGCGCCGGTGACCGCCGCGTCCTGGATCGCCGCCGTGTCGACCGCGCCGTCCCCGAGCTCGCTCGCCCCGACCGCGTCCGCGGCCAGCGACGAGGCGGTCAGCGCGTCGTCCGTCACCTGCCCGTCGCCCAGCGTGTCCGCCGCGAAGTCGGCCGCCACCAGCGTGCCGTCCAGGACCTTCGCGGAGACCACCGCGTCGTCCTGGATCGCCGCCGTGTCGACCGCGTCGTTCGCCAGCTCGCTCGATCCGACCGAGTCGGCCGCCAGCGACGCCGCCGTCAGCGCGTCGTCCGTCACCTGGCCGTCACCCAGCGTGTCCGCCGCGACCTTCGCCGCCGTGACCGCGCCGTCCTGGATCGCCGCCGTGTCGACCGCGTCGTCCGCCAGCTCGCTCGAACCGACCGAGTCCGCCGCCAGCGAGGCCGCAGTCAGCGCGTCGTCCGTCACCTGGCCGTCGCCCAGCGTGTCCGCCGCGAGGTCGGCCGCGGTGAGCGTCCCGTCGAGCACCTTCGCCGCCGTGACCGCGTCGTCCGCGATCGCCGCGGTGTCGACCGCGTCGTTCGCCAGCTCGCTCGCCCCGACCGAGTCCGCCGCCAGCGAGGCGGCCGTCAGGGCGTCGTCCGTGACCTGACCGTCGCCGAGCGAGTCCGCCGCGACCTTCGAGGCGTCGACCGCGTTCGCCGCGATCTTGGCGGTCGTGACCGCGCCGTCCTGGATCGCCGCGGTGTCGACCGCGCCGTCCGCCAGCTCGCTCGCCCCGACCGAGTCCGCCGCCAGCGAGCTCGCCGTCAGCGCGTCGTCCGTCACGTTCGCGTCGGTCAGCGTGTCCATCGCCAGCTTCGCCGACGTCACCGCCCCGTCCTGGATCGCCGCCGTGTCGACCGCGCCGTCCGCCAGCTCGCTCGAGCCGACCGAGCCGGCCGCCAGGGACGACGCCGTCAGCGCGTCGTCCGTCACGTTCGCGTCGGTCAGCGTGTCCATCGCCAGCTTCGCCGACGTCACCGCCCCGTCCTGGATCGCCGCCGTGTCGACCGCGTCGTCCGCCAGCTCGCTCGAGCCGACCGAGCCGGCCGCCAGGGACGCCGCCGACAGCGCGTCGTCCGTCACGTTCGCGTCGGTCAGCGTGTCCGCGGCGAGCTTGGCCGTCGTGACCGCGCCGTCCTGGATCGCCGCCGTGTCGACCGCGTCGTCCGCCAGCTCGCTCGCCCCGACCGCGCCGGCCGCGATGTCGGCCGCGGTCACGCTGTCCGCCTGGACGTGCGACGAGTTCACCGCGTCCGCCGCGATCTCCGTCGCGGTGACCGCGCCGGCGGCGATCTTCGCCGTCGTGACCGCGCCGTCCTGGATCGCCGCCGTGTCGACCGCGCCGTCCGCCAGTTCGCTCGCCCCGACCGCGTCCGCCGCGATCTCGTTGGCGGTGAGCGTGTCGGCCGCGACCTTCGCCGCCTCGATCGCGCCGTCGGCGATGTCGACGTTCTTGATCGTGCCGTTCTTGATGTCCTTGCTCGTGACCTTTGCGGCGTCGGCCGGCACGCCAGCCCGACCACGACGGTGGCGCGGGCGAAGAGCTGCTGCGAAACGTTCATTCCCATCCTCAGAGTCGGGGGTTCGGTTGCGGACCGTCGAGCGGGGCGGCACCCCGGTCGCTGGAATCCCTCTTCCACGGCGTCGGCCTGACCCCACCTCGGAGCCGGCCACTCGTCCCGGTCGTTCGACGGGATCGAAGAACCGGCTTGAGCCAAAAACGGCGGTCGCCCGGCGGCGGTCCGGATCGATCGCGGAACGGCTCAAGCCGGAGCGGTCGGTGGCCGATGAGTGCCGCGGGTTCCCGCGGCCGACCGATCGTCGGCCGCGTCCACGCATCCGCCGAAGGAGAGACGATGCTCTCGATCATGACCGCCGCCCTGCTCTCGCTTCCCGCCGCCCCGGCCGTCGGCCCGACGCACCCGACCCCGCCGCCGCGCCGCACGCTCGCCGCGCTGGAGGTGCGCGGGGACGAGGCGATCCGGTTCGAGCTGGCGTCGCCGCGCCTCGACGAGGGGGAGCTGGAGAAGGTCGTGGCGACCCCGAGCCTGCGCCAGGCGTTGAACCGCGAGCACCTCGACGCGATCGGCGCGGTCCGGACGACGCGGCCGTGCGTGATCGGCGGCCTGCTGGTCGAGCCGGGCCTCTACCGCGCCGGCGTCGCCTTCGACCCGCGCGGCACGCTCCAGCTGACCCTCGCCGACGAGACCCGCCGCCTCCGCATCCCGTTCCCGGGGACGAGCGGAGGGACCCACGTGCCGCAGCTCTCCGTCGCGTTCCTCTCCGGCGCCGAGGTCGAGGCGTTCTCCCTCGAGCTGAGGTTCGGTTCGTTCCGGGGCGCGGCGGACCTCACGTTCGCGCCGGACGAGGTCGTGACCGGGATGAACAACCTCGCGTGGGAGCTCCTGAGCGCCGACGACGGCTCGCGGGCCGCGCGGACCGAGGCGCTGCGCCTCGCCCGCCGCGCGAACGAGCTGACCGGGGGGACGGTCGCCGGCATCCTCGACACGCTCGCGCTGGCGCAGTTCGAGAACGGCGAGGTCGAGGGGGCGATCGCCACCCAGCGGCGCGCGATCGCGGCCGCGGGCGCGGACGACGCCGAGACCCGCGCGGCCCTCGAGGCGCAGCTCGACCGGTTCCGGACCGCGTCGACCGACGGCTGACCGACGGCGGACCGTCCGGCGCGTTCAGCGCAGCTCGATCTCGATCCCGTTCGAGTCGACGAACGCGCCGCCCCCGCCGTCGCAGATCGCCTGCGTCGTGACCACGAGCCCCGCCACTCCCGCCGGCACGGGGAACGAGTTCTGCCAGACGCCCGCGCCGGCGCCGACGCCGGGGAGCGTGTGCAGGATCATGAGGAACGGCGGCCCGACCAGGAGCGCGCACCCGCCGGCCATCGGCGTCTCGAGGTCGGAGGTCCCGAAGAAGAACCCGACCGCCGCGCCCCCCGGCCCGTGCTTCAGGTCGATGTTCACGACGCCGCCGGCCGTCGTGTCGCCGGTCCACCGGTAGTCCGTCCGGAAGCCGCCCGGGCCGGGGCAGCGCGCCCGCCCGTACGTCCGGATGGCGCAGGCGGAGTTCGGCGCGCCCGGCGTCCGCGGCGCCTGGGCGTTCGCCTGGTCGTCGAAGTCGAGGAACGACGCGCACCACTTCGCCGGGAAGTCCCCCGCCCGAAACGCCCCCGCCGGGAGGAACGCGCCGTCCGGCCCGACCGTGGCCGCGCCGTCGAACGTCCGGTCGCCCCCGGTGAACACGGCCGGCTCGACCAGCGCCACCGCGTCGACGATCGTCCCGAGCGACGCCAGCGACGTCACCCCGTCGCCGTCCGGATCGACGTTCGTCCCGACGAGCGCCGCGATCGAACCCGGCGCCGCCGCATGGACCAGCACGTACGTCGACGTCCCGTTCTCCAGCGCGTCCTGCGCGCCGAGGTCGAGATCGCGCGCCGCCACCCCGCTGTCCCCGAGCACGAAATACCCGTCGGCGGGGACGACATGGGCGCCGAGATCGAACGCCGCGTCGAGCGTCCCGGCTCCCGCCCCTTCCCCTTCGATCACCGCGAGCACGTAGCCGGCCAGCGAGGCGCCCGGCGTCCCGACCAGCTCGATCATCTCGCGGTCGTCGATCCCGGCGTGGCTGACGTACAGCTCGTTGATCCGCAGCGTCGCCGGGTCGGCGGCGACGAGGGCGAGGAGGAGAGGGAGGGCGAGGGGGGACGGCATGGCGAGGGTCCGGACCGGGGGAGGGGGACGGCCAGTGTAGCCGGAGCCGGGAAGACGGAGATCGGGCGAAGCTCGGTACGATCGCGGGCGGCGGGGCCTCCGCGCGGTCGAATCGACCGACCTCCGCGGGTCGCGGCTCATGCCGACGCGCCCCCGATTCCGACAGGAACAGATCCATGGACCCGGGCCCGATCGTCTGAACATGAGCAAGAAGTCGTCTCGAAACGGAAGCCGCCGCAAGAACCGATCCGAGCCCGAGGGCTCCGGGGGCGGGAAGCGCGGACGTGACGACGACTGGGCGGAGGAGCTCCGGGAGATCACCGAGCGGGTCGACTCGCCGCCCGAGGACTCGGCCGACGAACTGGGCCGGCGCTCGGTCCTGGACGCCACCGCGGGCGCCGTCCGTTCGCGGGCCGAGGCCCTGAAGGACGTCGCCAGCCGGAGCGCGCCGCTCGGTCCGTCCGAGGTGAAGGAGAAGGTCGACGTCCTCCTCGACGACGCGTCGCTGGAGGAGCTCGAGCTGATCCAGCAGGCCCTCCGCACCCGCATCGCCAAGGGCGGCGGCAAGGCCCACCCGGACGACGAGCTGTCCGACGACTGGCGGTCCGGCGGATACCCGTACCGCAACAAGATGTCCCGCCGGCGCTACGAGGCGCAGAAGTACAAGCTCCAGGTCGAGCTCCTCAAGCTGCAGGCGTGGGTGAAGGCGACCGGCCAGCGCGTCGTGATCCTGTTCGAGGGGCGCGACGCCGCGGGCAAGGGGGGGACGATCAAGCGGTTCATGGAGCACCTGAACCCCCGCGGGGCGCGCGTCATCGCGCTGGAGAAGCCGACCGAGGCCGAACGCGGGCAGTGGTACTTCCAGCGCTACGTCCGCCACCTGCCGACCTCCGGCGAGATCACCCTGTTCGACCGCTCCTGGTACAACCGGGCCGGCGTCGAACGGGTCATGGGGTTCTGCGACGACGACGAGTACACCGAGTTCATGCGGCAGTGCCCCGAGTTCGAACGGCACCTCGTCCGCAGCGGCGTCCACTTCGTGAAGTTCTGGTTCTCGGTCAGCCGCGAAGAGCAGCGCCGCCGGTTCGAGGCCCGCGCGACGCACCCGCTGAAACAGTGGAAGCTCTCGGCGGTCGACAAGGAGTCGCTCGACAAGTGGGACGACTACACCAGGGCGAAGGAGGCGATGTTCTTCCACACGGACACCGCCGACTCCCCCTGGACCGTCGTGAAGTCCGACTGCAAGAAACGCGCGCGCGTCAACGCGATGCGGTACCTGCTCCACAAGCTGCCGTACGAAGGCCGGGAGCGCTCGAGGATCGGACCGGTCGATCCGCTGATCGTCGGACGGGCGAACATGGTGGTGGAAGCGCCGGAGTAGGGGGGAAGCAGGGGGAAGCAGGGGAGAGCAAGGGAGAGCAGGAGAGAGCAGGGGAGAGGGCGCTGACGCGGAGGACCGACGCGGTCGTCGGGACTCCGCGTCAGCGCCATCGCATGGGTCCCTACCGGACTCCCCTGTACCTCATCCCGGAATCGGGTGAGGAAGTCCGCGGCGGGCGAGGCGGGGCCGGAGGAGGGACGAGGCTCCGAGAGCGACCCCGCAGCGCGACTCGTTCCTTCGCGGAGACCACGCCCGACGCATCGCGCGAGGACGTGAGCGGGTCGGAG
>JAUIEL010000346.1 GCA_030428825.1 bacterium | reverse complement strand
CGCCGATCCCGGTCGACGGAGGGGCGTTCCACATCGACGTCGCGTCGCTCTGGTTCTTCGTCTCGCTCGGGACGCTGCCGACGCCGGAGCTGACGATCCCGGCGCAGGTCCCGCCGCAGCCGGCGCTGATCGGCGCCGTGGTCCATCTCCAGGCCGCGGCGCCGTCGGTCACGAACCCGGTCTCGGTCGCGCTCCGGGCGCCGGACGTCGAACGGATCGGCGCCGCGCCCGGGGATCGCCTCGGCGCGATGGTCCTGCCGACCGACTTCGACCAGGACGGGACGGTCGACTTCTTCGTCTCCGCCGAGACCCCGACCGGCGCCGGCCGGGTCGACCTCTTCTCGGGGCCCGGCGCCACGCCGGTGACCTCGCTCGTCGACCCGACCCCCGAGCCGGGCTCGCTCTTCGGGCAGGCGCTGGCGGTCGGCGACGTGACCGGCGACGGGAAGCCGGACCTCGTCGTCGGCGCGCCGAAGGCGCAGGCGTCCGCGGGCGAGGTCTGGGTCTTCGCCGGTCCGTCGCTCGCGCCGCCGGGGCTGATCCCCGCGCCCGCCGGCTCGGGCGGCGGCGGCTTCGGGACCGCGCTCGCGGCGGGCGACTTCGACATCGACGGGCAGCTCGACGTCGTCGTCGGGTCGCCGGGCGAGACGGTCGCCGGGAAGCTGTTCGCCGGGCGGGTCCGCGTCTACTCCGGCTCGTTCGCGGCCCCGAAGTGGACCCTCGACGACCCGACCCCGAGCTTCCCCGGGCTGTTCGGCGGCGCGCTCGACGCGGGCGACGCGGATCTGGACGGCCGGGACGACCTCCTCGTCGGCGCGCCGTCGTGCCCGGTCGGCGGGATCGCGGGGGCGGGGGAGGCGTGGCTCTTCTCCGGTCCGTTCGTCGCGCCGCCGCTCCTCTTCCCCGATCCGCAGCCGACGACGAACGGCGCGTACGGGTGCCGGGTGAAGTTCGGCGACGTGACCGCCGGCCCGCGGCCCGAGGTGCTCGTCGGGACGCCCGGCGGGTACGGCGACCTCGACCTGAACCCGGGCGGCCTCCGCGTCGGCGAGGTGCAGGTGTTCGTCGACGGCGACCCGAACACGGTCCTCGAGCTGTTCGACCCGACGTTCGAGGACTTCCAGCACTTCGGCATGGACGTCTCCGCCGCCGACGTGAACGGCGACGGTCGGGAGGACCTGATCGTCGGGGCGTTCCTCGGCGATCGGCCGGGGGTGGCGGACGCCGGGCAGACGTTCGTGCTGCTCGGGCCGGACCTCGAGCAGACGTTCTTCGTCACCCCGAGGACCGGCTCCGCGAACGCGCAGTTCGGCGTCTTCGGCGACGCCGCCGACCTCGACGGCGACGGCCGGGCCGAGCTCCTGATCACGGCGCCGCTCCACTCCTCCGGCGCGCAGGCGGAGACCGGCGCGGTCTACGTCGTCGACCTGTTCTGATCCGACGGCGGCCGCGCGAGCGCGAGCTCGGCGTAGACGACGTCGAGCGCCCGATCGGTCGCGCGGCCCGGGTGGAAGAAGAGGTCCGCCGCGACGGCGCGGCGGGTCTCGCCCCGGGCGGCGGGGTCGGCGATCGCGGCGCGCACCGCCGCGGCGAGCTCCGCCGGGTCGGCCGCCACCGTCCCCGCCCGCCGCCCCCAGGTCTCGAGGTCGACCGTGTCGCGGTACCGCTCGCTCGCGAACAGCTCCGGCACGTCGGCGTAGACGATCGGCCGGTCGAGGAGGCAGAACTCCTGCGCCACCGACGACGCGTCGGTCACCAGGAGGTCGGCCGCGGCGAGGAGCGGCACCACGTCGCGGTCCTCGGAGACCGCGACGCCGGCCGCGCGCCACCGCGCGATCGCGTCGCGGAGGTCGGCCCCGCCGCGCGTCGGGTCGAACGCGTGGTCGTGGAGCTTCACCACGAGCGACGTGCCGTCGATCGCGGCGAGGGTGTCGACCAGCGGCTCGCCCCACGTCTCGAGCGCCGCGTGCTCGCCCCAGGTCGGGGCGAGGAGGACGCAGACGTTCCCCGCCGGCACGCCGAGGGCGTCGCGGACGGCGTCGCGGTCGATCTCGCCCCGGACGAGCGGGTCGAGCTTCGGGAACCCGACGTCGACGAGCGCCGGGTCGGTCGCCGCGAACGTCCCCCGCTCGACGAACCGCCGCCGCTGGTACGGGCCGACGAGCATGACGCGGTGGAACCAGCCCGGGCGGTCGCCGAGGGAGCGCCCCTTGAACGACACCCCGTGGAAGCCGAGGACGCGGGAGTGGCACCGCTTCCCGAAGCGGGTCCCGTCGACGCAGAGGTAGAGGTCGCCGGCGAGCCGCTTCGCCTCCTTCTCGGAGAGCGGCGTCACGTCGTCGAGGCCGGCCGTGGCGAGGAGGGGACGGACGTCGTCGCCGCCGCCGACGTGGCCGGCGGCGAACAGGTCGACTCGATCGTCGGCCCGGAGGACGTCGAGGACCGGCCGGAGGCAGACGAGGTTCATCGGGGACGACACGCCGACGAGGACGCGTCGCCGGCGCCGGAAGCGCTGGGCCAACGACCTCGTCGCACGCTTCCTCGCCTTCATCCGTCCGCGGTCCCGTCGAGGAACCGGCCGAGCCGCGCGGCGCGGCGCGAGCGGGTCCAGCGGGCGACGCGGCGCGTCGCCGCGGTCCGGAGCCGGTCGCGCGTCGCCTCGTCCGCGAGGAGGCGCGCGATGCCGTCCGCGAGCGCGGCGGCGCTCCCCGGCTCGACCAGCACGCCGGTCCTGCCGTCGCGGACGATCTCGCGGACGGCCGGGAGGTCGGTGGCGACGACCGGCGTCCCGAGCGCCATCGCCTCGAGCAGCTTGAGCGGGCAGGTGAAGAGGCGCCACTCGCGCGAGCCGCGGCCGGGGAGCGGGTGGACGACGACGCGCGCGGCGCGGACCCGCGTGAAGAGGGCGGGCTGCGGCTCCCAGCCCGAGAAGGTGACGCGGTCGTCGAGGCCGAGGGCGCGGACGCGTTCGCGGTGGGGGGCGAGGTCGTCCTCGGTCGGCCCGCCGACGATCGCCGCGGTGACGCCGTCGAGCCGCGCGAGCGCGTCGACCAGGACGTCGACCCCCTTCACGCCGTCGGTCCGTCCGGTGTACAGCACGTCGACGTGCGGCGGGGCGCCGTCGTCGACGGTCGGGAGGTCCTCCGGGGCGCCGTTTCGCAGCAGGAGCGTCGGCGTCTCCGGCGCCAGGCGGCGGACGCGGCGGCGCATCGCGCGCGTGGTGCAGACGACGCCGTCGAGCGCGCGGTAGACGTTCCGTTCGAGCGCGCGGTCGCCGCGGGCGAGGGGGAGCGCGCCGCCGTCGAGCGCGCCGAGCCGCCGCCGCTCGCCGAGCGCCCAGGTGACGTACGGTTGATGCGCCTCCATGAACGTCCGGACGCCGAGGCGCCGCGCCGCCGGGAGGAGCATCGTCGCGATCCGCGCCTGCCGGAAGTAGAGGAGGCGGACGCCGTCGTCGTCCCGGAGCGCCCGGACGGCGGCGACCAACGCGCGCGCCGAGTCGGGCCGGCGGCGGATCGGCGCGATCGCGCGGTGGTCGATCCGGGACCGGAGCGCCGCGTCGGCCGGGACGCCGCAGCGGTCGAGCGCCTCGGCGAGCGTCGACGCTTCGAGCGGCGCCAGCAGCGTCACCGCCCGTCCGGCCGCGGCGAGGCCGGCGACCGTCTGCATCGCCTGCGCGACGTGCGCGGTCGGCCGGTCGAGGTCGGACTTCAGCACGAACGCGATCGGCTCCCCGGCGCGCGCGGCGGGGGGCGGCGGGAGAGGAGCCGGCGGGGGCGGCGGGTCGCGAGGGTCCACCTTCGCCGCCGCGCGGTCCCAGCTCCCGTCGGCCGGCGCCCCGTGGACGGCGACCGTGTCCGGCGCGAGCGCCTCGAGGAACCGGCGCCGCTCGTCGGCGCGCCGGAGAGCGAACCCCCTCGCGCGCCGGCCCCGGGCGATCTCCGCGCCGAGCCCCTTCCAGAGGTCGAGGTCGGCGTCGTCTCCGTCCGGCAGGACGATCGTGGCGCGCGCCGTCGGCGTCGAGGCGCGCAGCCGCGCCGCGAGGCGCCCGCGGCCCGCCGCGTCGAGCGCGGGGTCGAGCACGTGGACGTGGTGCGGAAGCGATTCCCAGTCGAACGGGAGGGCGAGCATCAGGAGCCGCGTCGTCGGGCGCGGGCACGAGGGGACGGGCGCGCCGCGGCGTCGGGCGCCGGAACGGGAGCGACGCGGTTCACTCCGGGTCCTTCAGGTGCCGGTCGAACCACCGCTCGATCCGCTTGTACTCGTCGATCCAGCTCTCCGGATCGTCGAACGCGTGGTTCTGGCTCGGGTAGAGCATCGCGTCGAACTCCTTGCCGAGCTCGATCAGCTTCTCGATCAGGCGGATCGAGTCCTGCGCGAAGACGTTCGAGTCCTTCAACCCGTGCAGGAGGAGGAGCGGCTTCTTCAACCCCTCGACGTGGTCGATCGGGCTGGAGCGCTCGTAGTTCTCCTTCTCCTGCTCGTCGTCCGGGTCGCCGAGGCGGGCGTTCGTGTACCAGGCGTTGTACGTCCGCCAGTCGGTGACCGAGCGGAGGGCGGCGCCGCACTGGAAGACGTCCGGCTTGGTGAAGAGCGCCATCAGCGTCATGAACCCGCCGTACGACCCGCCGTACAGGCCGACGCGGTCGCCGTCGACGTACCCGGTCCGCTTCAGCCAGTCGACGCCGGCGACGACGTCGTCGAGGTCCTTCCCGCCCATGTGGCCGTGGATGGCGGCGCGGAAGTCGCGGCCGTACCCCTTGCTGTGCCGGTAGTCCGGGTCGAGGACGACGTACCCCTTCCGGGCGAGCCGGTGGTGGAACAGCATGTTCACGTCGTACGAGGTCATCGACTTCGTGACGTTCTGGAGGTACCCGGCGCCGTGGATGAACAGGACGGCCGGGTACGTCCGCGACGGGTCGAACGGGACCGGCTTGTAGAGGAGGGCGCGGACCTTCACGCCGTCGTCCGGGTTCTCGTACTCGACGATCTCCGGCGCGGGGAACGCCATCTCGCCGTACGCCTTCGGGACCGTGTCGGTGAGGCGGGTCGGCGCGGGGTCGGCGACCGAGACGGCGGCGAGCTCGTCCGGGACGCCGAGGGTCGACCAGGAGAACGCGACGGTCGACGCGTCGAGGGAGAGGAGCGGGCGGGTCGCCGTCCCCTCGCCGTCGGTGAGGCGGCGGACCGCGGACGGCCCGCCGGGGAGGAGCGGCACGGTGAAGAGGTGGCGCTCGGCCGGGTCGGGGTCGTTCATCAGGACCACGACGCGCGTGCCGTCGTCCGCGACCTCGAGGTCGTGGAGCTCGGCCCGGCGCGCGGGGTCGGTGATCGGGCGGGTCTCGCCGGCCGCCAGATCGTGGGCGTAGAGGTGGTTCCATCCGGACCGCTCGGACGTGAACAGGACCGTCTCCGTCTTCCCGGCCCATCCGGCCCAGAGGAGGGGTCCGCCGACCCAGGCGTCGTCCCGCTCGGTGAAGACGAGGCGGCCGGTGCGGGTCGCCGCGTCGACGACGAGGACCTGCCGGACGTGGAAGTCGTTGCTCAGGCGATGGACGAGGAGGCGGGCGCCGGACGGGCTCCAGGTCGCCTGGTGCGTCCAGAAGTGCGAGGCCTCGTCGATCGGCGGCGCGAACGCCTCCTCGTCGTCGATCGAGTAGAGCTCGATCGTCGTCTCCACGCCGTCGTCGCCAGGGAGCGAGCTCCGGACGTCGACGGTGGTCACCCGATCGGTGAGGTAGTCGGCCATGATCAGCTTGCGGGCGGGGGACCGCTTCTGCTCGGTGCGGAGCACGAACCGCCCGTCCGCCGAGACCTCGATCCGCTCCCCCTCCTCGAACCGCGTCTCGACCGTCAGGCCTTCCGGGTCGAGCGGCACGAGCCAGAGGACGCGCTTCTCGGCCGCCTCCTTCTTCCCCGGCTTCTTCGCGGCGGACGCGGCGCCGTCCTCGTTCGTCGCGTTCGCGTCGGACGGGCGCGCGGGGCGGCCCGCGTCGAGGCGCGTCCGGTCGGCGAGGACCGCGACGAGGCCGCGGTCCTCGAGCACCTGGAACCACGGGCCGCGGTTCTCGAGCGCGTCCGCCGGCGCGGTCCGCGTCCCGGAGACGAGGTCGACCACCCAGACCTGCCGGTCCTCGCCGGCCTGGAACGCGAGGCGGCGGCCGTCCTCGAAGAGGTGGAGCCCGCGGACGGCGCCGGTCCTCATCAGCGGGGAGGTGCGGATCGAGGTCGTGGCGGTGGCCGCGTCGAGCGTCTCGAGCCAGCCGTCGCGGAGGACCAGGAGCGTGGCGCCGTCGCGCGTCCACCAGGTCCGGACGTCGTCGTCCTCGTCGAACAGCCGGATCGGGTCGACGGTGCCGTCGGTCCGCGTCAGCCAGAGCGAGGCCTTCGGCTCCTCCTCGTCCTTCTCCGCCCAGCGATAGGTGACGAACCGCCCGTCGGCGGAGATCGCGTCGAGGCGCGGGCGTCGCCCGAGGAGCGTCGGCGGCTTGAAGATCTCGTTCAGGGTCGGGCGGAGGACGTCCGCGGCCGGCGTCGCGTCCGCCGGCTTCGCCGCCGGCCGGTCGGTCGCGTCCGAGCCGTCCCCGGGGAGGAGCAGGAACCAGGTGACGAGGAGCGCGTTCATCGGCGGACTCTCCGGTGCGGTCGGTTCGACGCCATTTAAAGGGAATCCCGGGCCTCGTCGCTAGGATCGCCCGCCGGAGGCGCGCATGGCGGACACCCCGACGACGACCCGGAAGAAGAAGAGCTTCTCGATCGACTCGCTGGTCCTGATCTTCTCGATCGTGGTCCTGGCGCAGATCCTGACGTACCTCGTGCCGCAGGGGACGTTCGAGCGGGTGCCGTATCCGGAGAACCCGAGTCGGGAGATGGTCGTCGCGGGGAGTTACGAGAGGGTCGCGGGGGACGCGCAGAAGACCCTCCGGCCGTGGCACTTCCTCACCGCGATCCCGCGCGGCCTGGACGAGGCGAGGGACATCATCTTCCTGGTCTTCCTCGTCGGAGGCGTGATCGCCGTCCTGCGGCGGACGGGGGCGATCGACGCGGCGCTCCACAGCGCGGTCCATCGACTCGGGCACAGCCCGTGGATCCTCATCGGCGGCTGCCTCGTCCTCTTCAGCGCCGGCGCCTACTCGATCGGGATGGGGGAGGAGTACGTCCCGCTCATCCCGATCCTCGTGACGATGGCGATCGCGATGAAGACCGACTCGATCGTCGCGATGGGGATGGTCTGGGTGCCGTACGGGATCGGGTGGGCGTGCGCCGGGACGAACCCGTTCGGGGTCGTCATCGCGCAGGACATCGCGGGCGTCGAGACGACCTCCGGGGCGGAGGCGCGTGCCGCGATGATGGCCGTATTCCTGCTGGTGGCCTTCGTCTAC
>JAUIEL010000345.1 GCA_030428825.1 bacterium | reverse complement strand
GGGTAGGAATGGGGAGTCCGGTAAGGCCCCATGGGATGGCGCTGACGCGGAGACCTGTCGTCACCGTCCGTCCTCCGCGTCAGCGCCCTCTCCCCTGCTCTCGTTGCTCTCCCTTGCTCTCGTTGCTCCCCCCTTCCCTTCCCGTCGTCCCCGCCCGTGACTTGACCCCTTCCCCACGTTTTCCCCTCCGCGCGCCTCCTCCCCTCCAACGCCTCAACTCCCGCGCCCGCTCGCGCCGATACCTCCCGGAGTCCCTGCTCCTTCCGGGAGACGCCCGATGGTCCAGATGCAGGAGCTGCTGTCGCAGCTCGTGAGTCGAAACGGCTCCGACCTCCACATCAGCGCGGGTGCGCCGCCGATGATCCGAGTGTCCGGGAGTCTCGTGTCGACCGACAACGAGATCATGACGCCGGACGAGACGAAGGCGCTCGTGTACTCGATCCTGACCACGGATCAGATCGCGTCGTTCGAGCAGAAGCTCGAGCTCGACTTCTCGTTCGGCATCCGGGAGCTCGGGCGCTTCCGGACGAACGTCTTCATGCAGCGGGGCGCGGTCGGGGCGGTGCTCCGGATCATCCCGTACCGCGTGCTCGGGTTCGACGAGCTCGGCCTCCCGCGGAAGGTCTGCGAGCAGCTCTGCAACCTGCCGCGCGGGCTGATCCTCGTCACCGGCGCGACGGGTTCCGGCAAGTCGACGACGCTGGCGGCGATGATCGACCACATCAACGATCATCGGCCTTGCCACATCGTGACGATCGAGGACCCGATCGAGTTCCTGCACGGGAACAAGCGCGCGCTCGTGAACCAGCGCGAGGTCGGGATGGACACCCACGGGTTCCAGAACTCCCTCCGCTCGGTGCTGCGTCAGGACCCGGACGTCGTCCTGATCGGCGAGATGCGCGACCTCGAGACGATCGAGGCGGCGCTCCTGCTGTCGGAGACCGGCCACCTGACGTTCGGGACGCTCCACACGTCGGACGCGGTGCAGACGATCAACCGCATCATCGACGTCTTCCCGCACCACCAGCAGCAGCAGATCCGGACGCAGCTCTCGTTCTCTCTGCAGGGCGTCTTCTGCCAGCAGCTCCTCCCGACCGCGGTCGGCAAGGGGCGGGCGCTCGCGTCGGAGGTGTTGATCGTGAACACGCCGGTCCGCGCGCTGATCCGCGACGACAAGGCGCACCAGATCTACTCGATCATCCAGACGAGCAAGAAGATCGGGATGCAGACGATGAACGCGTCCCTCTCCGAGCTGGCGATGTCGAACCGCATCACGAGCGAGGAGGCGATCGCGCGCTCCTCCGAGCCCGACGAGCTGAAGCGCCTCCTGCACCGGAGCTGATCCACCGTGTCGACGACCTTCCAGAAGCGGCTGGTTCAGACCCTCCGGAACGCGGAGGTGATCTCGGACGAGGATCTCGAGGCGGCGGTCGAGACCGCGAGCAAGGACGACGGCTCGCTGTTCGAGGCGCTGATCGAGTCGAAGGCGTTCGAGGAGAAGGAGCTGCTCGGGATCATCGGCTCCGAGGCCGGCGTCCCGCCGATCGACCTGGAGCGGGTGACGGTCGCGCCGGAGATCGTCGACCTGATGGACCAGGCGACCGCCGAGCGACACCGCGTCCTGCCGATCGCCAAGATCGGCCAGGTGCTCACGCTGGCCGTCGCCGACCCGTTCGACGTGGTCCAGGTCGACCACCTCCAGCTCCTCCTGAAGTGCGACCTCCGCCCCGTCGTCGCTTCGGACCGGGCGCTCAAGGAGGCGATCTCGGAGCTGTTCGGGGAGGGGGCGCGCGAGCTGGAGGCGCTGGTCGGCGACGCGACGTCGGACGACGACATGATCGTCCAGTCCGGCGAGAAGGAGGAGTCCGACGACGTCGATCTGTCGGACATCAGCGGCGAGACGTCGCCGGTCATCAAGCTGACCAACATGATCATCGCCAACGCCATCCGCGAGAAGGCGTCGGACATCCACATCGAGCCGTTCGAGACGAAGCTCCGGGTGCGGTACCGCCAGGACGGCGTCCTGCGCGAGGTCCTCTCCCCGCCGCGCAACCTCGCGGGATCGATCGCCTCGCGCGTGAAGATCATGGCGAGCCTCGACATCGCCGAGAAGCGGAAGCCGCAGGACGGGAAGTTCCAGGTGAAGATCGAGGGGCGGGCCGTCGACTTCCGTGTGTCGACCCTGCCGGTCGTCCACGGCGAGAAGATCGTGATGCGCGTCCTCGACACGGGGAACCTCGCCGCCGACCTCGGGAACCTCGGCTTCGAACCGAAGAACCTCGAGGACTTCCAGAGCGCCATCCGGGCGCCGTACGGCATGATCCTGATCACCGGGCCGACCGGCTCGGGCAAGTCGACGACCCTCTACTCGTCGGTGCGGGAGCTCTACTCGGACGAGACGAACTTCGTCACCGTCGAGGACCCGGTCGAGTACCAGCTGGCCGGGATCAACCAGGTGCCGGTCAACCCGAAGCGCGGCGTCACGTTCGCGGCCGCGCTCCGCTCGATCCTGCGCCAGGACCCCGACGTCATCCTGATCGGCGAGATCCGCGACGCCGAGACGATCGAGATCGCGGTGAAGGCCGCGCTCACCGGGCACCTCGTCCTGTCGACGCTCCACACCAACGACGCCGCCTCCGCGATCAGCCGCATGATCGACATGGGGCTCGACCCGTTCCTGGTCGCCACGTCGGTGGTCATGGTGGCCGCCCAGCGGCTCTGCCGGAAGCTCTGCGTCAACTGCCGCGAGCGGGTCGAGATCCCGAAGGAGCGCATGCTGGCCGTCGGGATGCTCGAGTCGGAGACCGTCGAGACCGAGCTCTACCGCGCGGTCGGCTGCAACCGCTGCCACCAGGGGTATCGCGGCCGGTTCGCGATCATCGAGACCCTGAACGTCACCGACACGATCAAGCACGCGATCCTCGCCGGCAAGTCCGCGATCGAGATCAAGAAGGTCGCGATGGACGAGGGGATGCTGACCCTGCGGCGCTCGGCGCTGCTGAACGCCCAGCGCGGCAACACGTCCCTCGAGGAGGTGCTCCGCGTGACGATGGGCGACGGCTGACGTTCGGCGTGATTCCGGTCGGGGCGGGGGGCTCCGACCTGAAGTCGAAGGGGACGATCTGCCGATAACTCTCCGATCCCAGGCGAACCACCCACGGGCGCGCATCGATGAAGAACTACCGCTACTCGGCCAAGAACACGGACGGGAAGACCGTCAGCGGGACGCTCACGGCCCCGGACAAGGACGAGGCCGTCGGTGAGCTCCGCAAGCGGAACCTCACGATCCTGGAGGTGAAGGAGGTCCACTCCACCTTCAAGGCGATGTCGAAGAAGACCGCCCGCCCGGGCCCGCCGCGCAAGAAGGACGAGCTCGTCGTCTTCACGCGACAGCTCGCGACCATGATCACGTCCGGCATCACGTTGCTGGAGGCGATCGAGATCCTGGTCGACCAGGCCGAGACGCCGGCCTTCTCGGCGACGCTCCGGGCGATCTGCGAGGACGTCCGGACCGGATCGGACCTCTCGCGGGCGATCGGGAAGCACCCGAAGGTCGTCTCCGAGCTGTTCGTCAACATGGTGAAGGCGGGCGAGGTCTCCGGTCAGATCGACGAGATCCTGGTCCGCCTGGCCGACTACCTCGAGGCGACGGCGCGCCTGAAGCGCGAGATCAAGGCGGCGATGACGTACCCGGTCATCTCGCTGGTCCTCGTCCTCGGCATCACCGCCTTCCTCATGGTCGGCATCGTCCCCCAGTTCCGGCCGATCTTCGAGTCGCTCGAGATCGAGCTCCCGGGCCTCACGCGGTTCGTCCTCGCGATGTCGGACGCGGTGCGGGAGAACGGCCTCCTCACGCTCGGCGGGATGGTGGCGTTCGTGGCCGGCGTCATGGCCCTGAAGCGGACCGAGAAGGGCGCGTACTTCATGGACTCGTTCGTCCTGAAGACGCCGGTCTTCGGGGTGCTCTTCCGGAAGGTCGCGCTCGCCCGGTTCTCCCGGACGTTCTCGACGCTCATCAAGTCCGGCGTTCCGATCCTCGGCTGCCTCGAGATCGTCGCCGACACCGCCGGCAACCGGGTGGTCGCCAAGGCCGTCCACCACGCCCGGGACTACGTCCGCGAGGGGCAGTCGCTCTCCGACCCGCTCGCCCAGAGCCCGGTCTTCCCGCCCATGGTGACCCGGATGATCGCGATCGGCGAGAAGTCCGGCGCGCTCGAGCACCTGCTGGAGAAGATCGCGGAGTTCTACGACGAGCAGGTCTCGGCCCAGGTGAAGTCGCTCACCTCGCTGATCGAGCCCCTCCTGATCGCGGTCATGGGGTTCTTCGTGGGGACGATCGTCCTCGCCGTCTTCCTGCCGATCTTCAAGATCCAGGAGAAGCTCGCGTCCGGTTGATCCGGGGCGGAGCGGAGGAGACGACGTCGTGACCGAGAGGGACACGAAGCGCTGGGTGGCGTGGGGGAGCGCCGGGGTGATCTCGGCCTCGCTCCTCTTCGCGGGGTTCGTCCACGAGCCGCGCCCCTCGGTCGAGGCCCTGTTCGGGTCGGCCGAGTTCGAGCTCCGGCTGGGGCTCGACGAGCACGCGCGTCCGAAGCTCGAGGAGGTCCTCGAGCGTCGCCCCGACCACGCCTACGCGCACCTCCTCATGGGGTACCTCGAGCGGAAGGGCGGAGAGTATCCCGCCGCGCTCGAGCACTACCTCGCGGGGGAGGAGCTCGTCCGGGCGGCCGAGAGTCCGGAGCTCCTCGGCGACTGGCTCGTCACCGTGGCGGAGCTCCACCTCTCGACGGGCGACTTCGAGGCGGCGCGTTCCGCCGCCGAACGGATCCTCGACCAGGATCATCGCCGCGCCGCCGGATTCCTGATTCGTGGCTTCAGTCACCTGGGAACCGGAGCCGATACAGCTTTTCGACAAGACCTGGAGCGGGCGTACAGAACGGACTCCACCGACCCCTTCTTCCGGGAACGATCGGAGTTCGTGACGGGAGCGATCCCGTGGGCGGCCGCATTCACGATAGGCGCGGGGCGCGGGCCCCGGCCCTGAAAGAGAAAGCAACTCGGGTCCGCCTCGTCGGCGTCCCCGAAAACAAACTCGGAGAGTTCGCACCCATGAAGAACACCAAGGGATTCACCCTGATCGAGCTGATGATCGTCGTGGCGATCATCGCGATCATCGCCTCGATCGCCATCCCGAACCTGCTGTCGGCCCGGCTGAACGCCAATGAGTCGGCGGCGATCTCGACGCTCCGCAACGTGGTCTCGGCCCAGGCCCAGCTCCAGGCGCAGTCGGCCATCGACGTCGATGCCGACGGCATCGGCGAGCACGGCTTCTTCGCCGAGATGGCGGGCACCGTGAACCTGCGCGGCGCCGCGGCTCCGCTGAGCCCGACCGTCCTCTCGGGCGCGCTCGGGATCGTCAACGCCAGCTTCGTCCAGAAGGCCGGCTACCTGTTCGGCATGTACCTCCCGGCGGCGGCCGGCGTCCCCGTCCTCGAGGCGGCGGCCGGCGGCGATCCGGGCGGTCTCGACGACAACCTGTGCGAGAACACCTGGGCCTGCTACGCGTGGCCGGTCAACCGTGGCAACACGGGGAACCGCGCCTTCATGGTCAACCACACGGGTGACCTGCTCCAGACCAACAACGCGGTCGCGCAGCACAGCGGCACGGGCGCGGTCCCGGGCGGCGACGCGGCGTACGCGGTGGCGAACGACCTCACCGGCGCCCTCGCGATCGGTGCGGCGGGTCAGGACGGCAACACGTGGGTCAGCGTGAACTGATCCTCGTTTCGCACGCTTGAGTGCGCGCGAAGGGCCCGTCGGACACCGCTCCGGCGGGCCCCTCGTTCGTTCGCAGCCAGCAGACCCCGGGAGCCTGCCCATGCCCAAGTCGAACCCAAGGACCGGATTCACGCTCATCGAGCTGCTGATCGTGGTGGCGATCATCGCCATCCTCGCCTCGATCGCGATCCCGAGCCTCCTCAGCTCGCGCGCCACCGCGAACGAGTCGGCGGCGATCAGCACGCTGCGGACGATCGTGTCGGCGCAGTCCCAGGCGCAGACCCGCGCCTCGGTCGACTTCGACGCCGACGGTCGCGGAGAGTACCTCTACCTCGCCGAGCTCTCGGGACGCGTGAACCTGCGCGGCCTCCCGGAGCCGATGGACCCCGCCGCGGTCTCGGTCAGCCTCGGCATCGTGCAGAACTCCGTCGTCACGAAGGCGGGTTACCAGTTCGCCCTCTACCTGCCGGACAACACGGGGGCCGGCGTGCTGGAGGACCCGAACGGCGGGAAGGCCGCGCCGGCGACGCTCGACGCGAACTACTGCGAGACGTTCTGGGTCTGCTACGCCTGGCCGGCCGTGAACGGGCAGTCGGGCCGACGGACTTTCGTGGTGAACCAGACCGGCGATCTGCTGCAGAGCGACAACTCGGTCCAGCTCTACTCGGGGCTCGCGGTGATGCCGCCGGGCGACGCCGCGTTCACCGCGCCGTCGATGCTCGGCCCGCTCTCGATCGGCGGGAACCCCGGACCGGCGCAGGACGGCGGGAGCTGGGTCTCCGTCAACTGACCTCGGTCAGCCGTCGTCCGGTGCCGGGGCGACGCCGTCCCGGTAGACCGCCTCGGTGTTGTCGAGGAGCTGATGGAACGGGTCCTCGGGGGCCCACTGCTTCCGCAGGTACTCGATGAACGGCAGGACGTCCTCGCCGAGCAGTCGGTTCAGGCTGACGAACGCGACCCCGCGCAGGTCGCCGTGGACGTCGAACGTCGTGACCTCCTTCAGCGCGTCGATCGCCCGCGGGTCGTCGTAGACGCCGAGCGCCTCGAGCGCGAAGCGCCGCGCCGTCCGCTCGCCGTCGACGTTCTTCGCGAGGGCGCAGAGCGCGGGGATCGCGCGGTCGTCCTTGTTCCCCTTGAAGAACTGGGCGATCTGCTCGGGGCGCGCGAAGCTCGGGTCGGGCCGCTCCAGCAGGCCGACCAGCCGTTCGATCACGCGGTCCTCGTACCGGCCCCGGGCGGCGGTCGCCGCGACCAGGCGGACGCCGGAGTTGTACTGCGGGTCCTCCAGCACCGCCATCGCGAAGTCGGCCGCCTCCACCGAGTCGACCTGGGCGACGACGTGCGTCAGCAGTCGCGTCTGCACCCAGCCCGGCTTGGCGTCCTGGAGCAGGCCCGGGAGGGTCGGGAGGAACGCCGTCAGCGCGTCGATCGACTCGTTCCCGGCCCGGCGGAGCAGGTCCTCGAGGCGGGCCCTCTCCTTCTCGACCGGCTCGCGCTGCAGCGGGTCCCACTTGAACCGCTCGTGCAGGTCGGCCACCTCGGCGTACCGCTCGAGGATCCGGGACGGGGTGTCGAGCTCGGTCGCGGCCGCGGCGCCGGCCGCGG
>JAUIEL010000344.1 GCA_030428825.1 bacterium | reverse complement strand
GTCCAGACCCCCTCGCCGAACGACCAGGTGTTGCCGTCGGACGACGCGTGCCCCTGATCCGGCGAGCCGCCCTGGACGAGCATCTCCTGACGGACCGCGTCGTACCGCATCGGGAACCAGCCGTACGCCGGGCCGGCCGGGTCGACCTGCGTCCAGGTCGAGCCGTCGAACTCCCAGGTGTCGGTGTAGATCGTGTTGCTCGTGACGTCCTTGCCGCCGTGGAGGACCAGCGCGCCGCGCGACGGGTCGTACTCCATCGCGTGGAAGACCCGGAGGCCGGGCGTCGCGGCCGGCGAGAGCTGCACCCAGTTCATGACGCCGCTGTCCCAGACCCACGTCTCGTCGTACGTCGTCCCCGGGCGCTGTCCGCCGGTCATCACGACCTTGTTCAGCCCCTGGTCGAACGCGAGCCGGTGGCCGTGGCGGACGGGCGGCACCGTCGCCGGGAAGAGCTCGACCCAGTTCACGCCGTCCCACGTCCAGGTGTCGGCGTACGGCACGTAGCTGCCGGCCGGCTTGTTGTTCGAGTCGCGGCCGCCGAACAGGAGGACCTTCCCGAGCGTCGGGTCGAACGTCATCGACGTCCAGTCGCGGACCGACGGCGAGGTCGCGGGCGTCATCTTCGTCCAGTCGCTGCCGTCCCACTCCCACGTCTCGTTGATGTAGTTCACCTGCCCGGCCGGGACGGTCGAGCCGCCGAACATCACGACCCGCCCGCGGATCGGATCGAACGCCATCGCGTGGCCGGTGACGCCGGTCGGCGTGGTCGCCGGGAAGAGCTGCGTCCACGTGTTCCCGTCCCACGACCACGTGTCGTTCAGCGGGGTGGTGTTCTTGCTGAGCGAGCCGCCGAACAGGACGATCGTGTTCCCGGTGAACGGCGCCATGTCGTGGTCCTGGCGCGAGGACGGCGCGGCGCCGGGCGTGAGCTGGGTCCACTGCGGCTGGGCGAGCGCCGAGGCGCCGGCCGCGCCGACGGCGGCGGTGAGGACGAGGCGGGCGAGGATGCGCATGCGAGACTCCCGTTCGCGTGATCGTTCGGTTCGAATCCGGGGGATCGGTCGCCCCCTCGTTCGAAGACCAGATCGAGCGGCGGTTTTCGGGGGACGAAAAAGCGCGAGGGGCGCGGGAAGTTCCGCGTTCAGTCCCCCGGCCTCTCCCCGAGCCGCGCCTCCACGACCTCGAGCCGGTCGCGGCACGCCTCCTGGATCTCCGGCTCCGCGGCGAGACGCAGGCCGCGTTCGAGGCTCGCCCGGGCCTCCTCGAGACGACCGAGGTCGTCGAGCGCGCAGCCGAGATAGAGGTGGGCGGTGGCGTCGAACGGGTCGCGCCGGAGGGCCTCCTCGAGCACTTCGACCGCCTCCTCCGGGCGGCCCGCCTCGCCGAGGAGGGCTCCGAGGATCGCCCGCGGGAACGACGGGTGCGGCAGCATCGACGCCGCGTGGCGCGCCGCCGCGATCGCCTCGTCGATGCGCCCGAGCTCCCGGAGCGCCAGCGCCAGGTCGACCTCCGCGAGCCACTCTCCGCGCCGGACCGCCTCCTCGAACGCGCGCCGGGCCTCGTCGGTCCGCCCGTCCGACGCGAGCGCCCGTCCGAGCCTCCGCCACCCGCCGAGGTGGTCCTTGTCGACCGCGACGGCGCGCTCCAGGTAGACCGTCGCCTCCCGGTGGCGACCCCGGTCGGAGAGGAGCCGCGCGAGGCTGTTCAGCGTCCGGAGGCTGTCCGGCTGCAGCGCGAGGGCGACCGAGAGGAGGCGGAGCACCTCGTCGCTCGCGTCGGGGTCCGTGAACTCGAGGAGATCGGCGAGCCGCGCGTGGACGTTGAAGTCGCTCGGGTCGCGGAAGCACGCCCGGCGGTAGACGTCGATCGCCTCGTCGTGCGCGCCGACGATGGCGAGGCTGCTCGCGAGGAGCGCGAGGGACGAGACCGGGAGGGCGGCGTCGTCGGCCGCGGCCGCCGTCCGGCGGAGGCGCTCGACGTCGCCCGCCTGGAGCGCGTCGCGGACGTCGCGGCGCCAGTCGTCGGCGTCGGCGAGGTTCGCCACGAGGACGAGCTTCCGGCCGAGGGCGGAGCCGGTCCGCGGGGGGGTGTTCTCGAACCGGGACCACTCGTCGAGCGCGTCGACCAGCTCGCGCCGGATCGTGCTCTCGCGGACCCGCGCCGCGGCGGCCTCCGCGTCGAGCGCCTCCACGTCGATCCCGGCCTCCCGGAGGACCTCGGCGAACCGGCCGCCGACGTTGCGCGAGCGGTTCGGGCCGGTCGAGCCGCCCTGCAGCAGGAGGCCGCCGCTCCGCGCGTCCTCGGCGAGCGGAGACCACGCGTACGCCGGCCCGGCGGCCGCGACGCGAGCCCACGTCGCTCCGTCGAACTCCCACGTGTCCTCGAGGAGGACGGCCTCCGGCACCCGGCGTCCGCCGTGGAGGACGAGACGCCCTCGCGCCCGGTCGAACGCCATCCCGAAGAACGCGCGCCCGGGGTACGAGGCCGTCGGCGTGAGCTCGCGCCAGTCCTCCCCGTCCCAGAGCCACGTGTCGTCGTACCCCGGCGCCCCCGGGTACTGCCCGCCGGCGAGCACGAGCGCGTCGAGGTTCCGGTCGTGGACGAGCCGGTGTCCGTGGCGCTTCGGCGGCGACGTCGTCGGCGCGAGCCGCGTCCAGTCGGCGCCGTCCCAGGCCCACGTGTCCCCGTACGGTTCGTACCGGTCGCCGGCGCGGTGGTCCGAGTCGCGACCGCCGAACAGGAGGGAGACCTCGCGGCGCGGGTCGAAGGCGAAGCCCGCCCAGTCGCGCCGCGGCGGCGACGTCCCCGTCTCGATCCGGTGCCAGTCCTCCCCGTCCCACTCCCAGGTGTCGGAGTGGTACGCGATCGTGCCGTGGGGAGAGGCGTTCCCGCCGAACAGGACGGCGCGGTTCCGGACCGGGTCGAACGAGAGCGCGTGACCCGTCCGGACCGGCGGCACGTGCCGGGGTTCGCGTCGCGTCCACGCCGCGCCGTCCCAGGTCCACGTGTCGTTCAGCAGCGGGCCGTCGCGCGTCGGGGCCCCGCCGAACAGCAGGATCGATCCGTCCCCGAGCGCGATCATCGCGTGGTCGAGGCGGGGGCTCGGCGCGTCGAACGGGCTCGCCTCGACCCAGGTCCGGCTCCCGTCCGCGCCGAGCCGCCAGGTCCGCCCCTCGGCGAGCTCCGTGCGCGCGTCGGTGAAGTGCATCCGGAGGTTCCGCAGCCGCTCCGCCGTCCGCGCGTCCTCCGCCGCCCGCTCCCGCCGGCCGAGGATCTCGGACACCAGCGCGCGGGCCGCCGCCAGCGAGCCGGGCGCCGCGGTCGGCAGCCGCGCGAGGAGCTCCGCCTCGCGCGCCGCCTTCAGGGGCTCCGCGAACGCGGCCGGGTCGGTCGTCCGCTCGAGGCGGTCGTCGGCGAGCAGGACGCGGGCGCGCTCGGTCGATCGCGCGATCGCCCCCTCGGTCTCGGCGCGCCGGGCGCTGCGGTCCTGGACGTTCCGCAGGTGGATCGCCCCCGGCACCAGCACCGCGAGGAGCGCGACCGCCCCCAGCGCGAGCGACAGCCGCCGCACGCGGCGCTCCTGCCGCGCGGCCGCGACCGCCTCGATCCGCTCCCGCTCGACGACGCGGAGCCGCTCCTCGAGGGAGGAGAGGTGCTCGCGGATCTCCCGCGCCACGACCCCCGCGTCCGCCGGCCGGTCGGCGATCGCCGGCGCGAGGCAGCGGCGGCAGAGGTCGACGAGCTCGGGGTCCGGCGCGCACGCCTCGAGTCGGGCGTGCGCGTCGTCGAGCCACCCCTTCGACGCGCGCAGCAGGAGGTCCGCCTTCGTGTCCCCGAGGTACGGCGGGGCGCCGGTCAGGATCTCGCAGAGGATCGCGCCGAGGCCGAAGACGTCGGTGGGCGGGCCGACCTCGTCCCGCGCTCCCCGGGCCTGCTCGGGCGCCAGGTACGCCGGCGTGCCGAGGATCCGCGGCGCCGGCGCGTCCGCCCCCTCCGCCGCGCGCCGCGCCCGCGTCTCGGCGGTCCGGGCGAACCCCCAGTCCATCACCTGAACCTCCCCGAACGCGCCGACCATGACGTTCCGCGGGGTGAGGTCGCCGTGGGTCGTGCCGTGGGAGTGCGCGAACGAGAGGGTGGCGCAGACGCGCTCGAAGATGTCGAGGAACCGTCGCAGGTCGCGCCGCGGGTCGCCGCGGTCCCGCAGGAGACGGGCGAGGGTGTGGCCGTCGACGATCTTCATCGTGAAGTAAGGGCGGCCGTCGTCGAGGCGGCCCATCTCGTGGACCGGCACCACGCCCGGGTGCTGGAGGCGGCTGCAGATGCGCGCCTCCTCCAGGAACCGTCGGACGAGGTCGTCGCTGTCGAGGTGGGCGGCCCGGAGGACCTTGATCGCGAGGTCGCGTCCGAGTTCGGGGTCGACCACCCGGTAGACGTTCGCGATCCCTCCCCGGCCGAGCCGCTCGGCGACCGGGTACGGCCCGATCCGCTCCGGGAGCGCGGCCTCCTCCTCCGGATCCTCCGCGAACGAGACCCGCGCGTCGGCCGACTCCCCGTCCGCCGCGTCGAACGCGGAGCTGAGGAACCAGTCGAGGTACGAATCGTCGCGGTCGGCGGGCGCGGGCATCGGCGAGGTCGTTCTCCGTCGTCTCTCTGTCGACGCCGCCGTTTCCGGGGCGGGGTTCCCGGCGATTCGCTCAGGGCGGGACCGCGAGCTCGGAGCACTTCTCCTCCAGCTCGCGTTCGGAGAGCTCCGGGTGATACCCCGCCATCACGGCGAGGAGGGCGGCCCGGAACTCCTTCCGCGCCACGCCGAGCATCTCGTACACCCGCTCGACCTCGACGCCGAGCCGCGGCGCGATCTCGCGCGGCGGGAGCCCCCGGACGAGCCGGAGCTCGAGACACCGGAGACGGTTCGTCGCGGCGGCCGACCGCGCGGCGCGCTCGGCCATGAGTCCGCGGGCCTCCCGTCCCAGCATCTTCGCCCAGGCGCGGTCGAAGACGGCGGAGAGCGTCGCCTCCGAGCGTTCGACGCGGTCCGGATCGAACTCGGGGATCGAGCTGTCGCGCCGCTCGCGCGCGCTCTTCCGTTCGAGGACGCACGCCGTCCGGTTCGTCACGCCGTAGAGGAACGCGCGGAACCCCGACGACCGCTCCGGGTCGAGCCGTTCGAACGCGCCGTCGGTCCGGAAGAACTGGAGGAAGACCTCCTGCGTCGCGTCGGTGATCGTCTCGCTGTCGAACGGGATCCGCCAGCGGGCCGCGAGGTACGCCCGGATGACCGGTCCGTACTGGCGGCAGAACGCGTCCCGGTCGGCGGGGTTCCCGGCGGCCGCGCCCATCACGACGGTCCAGCAGGTCGAGTCGAAGCGCGACACGGGCCGGATTCTACCAGGGAGGGGGCGGCGCGGGCGGCGAGGCTCCGGGCCGCGCCGGTTTCGACTCCGGATTCCGGACCCCGAAAACCGGACCGTCGACTGGTCTGCTCCGTCCGCCGTCCTTCGACCACCGTCCCGGAGCATCCATGCCGCGCGCGTTCGCGACCGCCCTCTTCTGTTCGATCGCCGCCGGCCTCTCCTGTCACGGGACCGCCGGCGCCCGGACCCCGGACAACGTGCTGATCGTCCTCGCCGACGACCTCGGCGTCGACTTCGTGACGGGGTACGGCGAGGGGGCCGACCCGGCTCCGACCCCGACGATCGACGGGCTGATGGCGGGCGGCGTCAGCTTCCGGAACGCGTGGGCGAACCCGAGCTGTTCGCCGACGCGCGCCTGCATCCAGACCGGCCGCTACCCGTTCCGGACGACGGTCGGGCGGTGGATCGACTATCCGCACGACACGAACACGATCGGCACGTTGAAGCCGACCGAGGTGACGATCCCCGAGGTGCTCGACCTCGACGGCGGGGGGGTGGCGCACGGGTTCGTCGGGAAGTGGCACCTCCACTACGCGCAGGACGGGTTCGGCGTCCCGAACGAGGCGGGGTGGTCCCACTACGCGGGCGCGCTCGACGGCCAGATCCCCGACTACTTCGCGTGGACGCGGATCGAGAACGGCGTCGCCCAGCCGTCGACGACGTACGTCACGACCCAGCAGGTCGATCGGCGGACAGGAGGGGCCGTGGTTCTGCTTCCTCTCGTTCGTCGCCCCGCACCTCCCGATGCACGTCCCGCCGGCGCACCTCCACTCGCAGAACCTCGCCGGCCTCCCGATCACGACCACGAGCCGCCCGCACTACAAGGCGGTGATCGAGGCGATGGACACCGAGCTCGGGCGCCTGTTCCAGACGCTCGGCCCCGAGGTGATGGGGAAGACGAACGTCGTCTTCCTCGGGGACAACGGTTCGGTGCAGAACATGGCCGCGCCACCGTTCCTCGGCGGGAAGGCGAAGGGGTCGCCGTACGAGGGAGGGCTGAACGTCCCGCTCGTGATCTCCGGTCCCGCGGTGGTGAACCCCGGGCGGATCGTCGACGACCTCGCGTGTTCGGTCGACGTCTTCACGACCTCGCTCGCCCTGGCGGGGGCGGACGACGCGATCCCGGCGTGGGCCGAGGTCGACGGCGAGAGCCTCCTCCCGTACGTGACGGACACCGCGACGACGCCCGCGCGGACGTTCGCGTACTCCGAGCAGTTCACGGGGACCCAGTGGCCGGCGCCGCTCCAGACCGGGCACGCGACGATCCGGAACGACCGGTTCAAGCTGATCCGCCGGATGACGCAGCCGGACGAGCTGTACGACCTGCAGCTCGACCCGTGGGAGCAGACGAACCTCCTCGCGGGGCCCCTCTCCTCGTTCCAGCAGCAACAGCGCGCGCGGCTCGAGGCGGAGATCGACGCGCTCCGCGCCCGGCCGGCGGCCGCCGTCCCGTTCGGCGGTTCGGCGTGCGTCGGCTCGAACGGAAAGGTCCCCGGGATCCAGGCGTTCGGCGTCCCGACGCTCGGCGCGCTCTACGGCGTGACCGGCACCGACGGGATCCCGAGCGGCACCGCGATGCACCTCCTCGGGGTCGACGCCGTGAAGTGGGACGGCGTGCCGCTGCCGGCCGCGATCGGCGGCCCCGGAAGCGGCTGCTCGCTCCTGCTCGCGCCGCTCCTGACGACGCCCCTCCCGATCGTCTTCAACGGGGAGGCGCACTTCGTCGGCAACCTCCCCGCGCTCCAGAGCCTCGTCGGGGTCCGCCTCTTCCATCAGTTCGCGATGCTCGACCCGGCGGCGCCGGGCGGCCTCGGCTTCGTGACGTCCCCGGGGCTGATGAGCCGGATCGGGATGTAGCGGGGCGGCGTCGGCGTCGGCCGGGACCGGATCGGAGGATTCTCCCGAGATTCGTGAACCCTCCCCGCGCGGGCGGCACTCCCCCGGGAGGAGAGCGAGCCCGACTTGGCCCACGTCCTC
>JAUIEL010000343.1 GCA_030428825.1 bacterium | reverse complement strand
AAAGGAGGCAACGCCTTTGGAACCACCCGAAAGCAGTCCCTGGGCAGAGCCTCCGCGAGGAATGATGGCCGTGGAGAACGCGGGAGTCAAGGTCTCCTCCCGCGTGTAACCCGAGCTGGCCTCGGGAAGGACCCAGTCGGGTGCGGTCACGAGGCCGCGAAGCCGCTCGAGCCAGACTCGGCGCCCCTGTCCGGCGACCCCCTCATTTGAGGCTCCCGCACCGGCTCGCCGCCGCCCGCACCTCGTCAGGGGCGATCGAGCCTGCGGCGCAGGGCTCGGGTGACGAGCGGCGCCGAGTGCCCCGCGTCGTCGACGAGCGCGCGGACGCGCTCTCGGGCGGCCGCGACGCATCCGGCGTTCTCCGCCGCGCGCATGGTGTGGGACCACGCGTCGTCGACGTCCTTCTCGGTGACCTCGTAGCCGTGCCCCGCCGCGAGCCAACGCAGGGCGGTCAGGCCGGCGGCGACCGCGAACTCGGGCCGCTCGGCGCCGAAGTCGCGCGCCGCCCGCGTGAGCGTCTGGGGGGAACACGGCGAACGGTTCGCGAGATCGATCGCGCGATCGAAGAACCCGGCCGCCTTCGCCGTCGCGAACCACTTCCCCTCCTCTCCGGGCGAGCGCTCGACCAGGTCGTCGAGGATCCTCGCGGGCTCCAGGTGGGGGTACCTCTTGACGAGCGAGCGGAACCTCGCGAGATGGGTCGGCGCGTCGGAGGCGAGGAGTCCGTAGCGTCGGTACGCCTCGTCGACGCGACCGGCCGCGCGAAGGATCTCCTCGCAGAGCGGCGCGAAGTCGAACGAGCGGTGCGCCCGCGGAACCTGCTCGGCGTAACGGAGCGCCTCGTCCGGCCGCCCCATCGCCGCCAGCGCCCGGACGCCGAACCGGCGGTAGGACCAGATCGCGTTCGGCTTCCGCTCCAACAGGTCGAGCAGGTCCTGGTGGCGGCCGGCCGCCAGCAGCGCGCTGAGGCAGGCGGTCGTCCCCGAGAACCAAGACCCCGCGCCCGCGTCCGCGCTCCAGGCCAGGCGACATCCTTCGATCAGCCGGTCGGCCCATCGCGAGGCGGTCTCGGCCGACCCGCAGAGCGTTCCCCAGTGATCGCCGAGGCTCTCGAGGTACGACATCCCGTCGTCCTCGTGAGCGGTCCACAGGCGGTCCAGCCAGGCGTCTCGAGTCGCGTCGTCCGCGGGCGCGCCGGCGATGATCGACACGAGGGCCTCGAGCGCGCGATGGGTCGCCGCGCCGATGGAGCCCGAGGAGCCGTCGACCCGCTCGATCGCGGGGGACAGCCGCTCGAGGAACAGCACCGCGCCCTCGGCGCCGAGGACCGGGTCGCCGCGCGCCACCTTCTTGATCTCCGAGACCGCTTCCTTGATCCGGGTGATCGCGGGCTGCGAGCGCCAGCCGTACGCGTGACGTCGGAACCGCGCCCGGAACGCCCACTTGTACGACGGTCTTCGAGGCATCGGGCAGTCGCGTCTCCGTCGGTCCGGCCTCCGCGCGGCGTGACGATCGTGCGATCGGCCGGTCCGATGCACGAGATCGTAGCGAGAGCGCGCGGGCGATCGCGTGGCCGCATGGTGCACGCCGACGGAATCCGCATCGACGATTGACGTCCTCCTGACGTGCGGCTCGCACCCCGCTCCCTACCCTCGTCGGCGATTCGAGGCGCGGCGGAGGCCGCGTCCGGTGCGCCGCCGCGGGCGCTCGCCGGCAGGAGAACGTGCGTTCGACCCCTGGATCCCGGCTCGGCCGTCTCATCGGCAGCGAACGTCTCCGGTTCGTCCTGACGAACCGGATCCCGCGCCGTGCGGCGACCCTCTTCATGGGGCGCTTCAGCCGGATCGAGGTCGGCTGGGTCCGCGACCTGTCGATCGCGGTCTGGCGGTGGTGCGCGGACGACCTCCGGCTCGAGGAGGCGAGGAAGACCCGGTTCACGAGCCTCCACGACTGCTTCGTGCGCGAGCTGAAGCCGGGGGCCCGCCCGATCGACCCGGCGCCGGACGTGATCACGAGCCCGTGCGACGCGATCGTCGGCGCGCACGGCCGCGTGCGCGGAGACGAGGCGCTCCAGGTGAAGGGGATGCCGTACTCGCTCGTCGACCTGCTCGACGACCCGGCGCTGGTCGAGCGGCACCGCGACGGCCTGTTCGTGACGCTGCGGTTGAAGTCGAGCATGTATCACCGCTTCCACGCGCCGCTCGACGCGCGCGTCCGGCGGGTGACGTACATCAGCGGCGACACGTTCAACGTCGACCCGGGGACGGTGCGGAGGATCGACCGGCTCTACTGCCGGAACGAGCGGGCGGTCGTCCCGCTGGAGGCCGCCGACGCCGCCGTGCGCCTCACCCTGGTGCCGGTCGCCGCGATCCTCGTGGCGGGCATCCGACTCCACTGCCTCCCGGAGGTCCTCGACCTGCGGTACCGCGGGCCGAACCGCTTCACGTGCGACGCCTCGTACGCGAAGGGGGACGAGATGGGGTTCTTCCAGCACGGCTCGACGATCCTCGTCTTCGCCTCCGGACCGGTCGAGCTCGACCCGGGCCTCCGCGAGGGGGGACGGATCCGGGTCGGCCAGCCGCTCCTCCGGCGGCGCGACGACGACGTGCCGTCGCCGCCCGAACGATCTTCGTTCTCCGAGACCTCTGACCCCTGACCCCGGAGCCTCCATGCGCTTCCTCGAGACCCTGCGTGAGCAGCGTTGGGACGACCACCGCTACTACCACCACAGCCGGATCAACCAGACCCTGCACCTGGTGAGCGCCCTCTGCTTCCTCACGTCGTACGCGCTGATCGCCTTCGACCCGGTGACGGCGGTGCTGCTCGGCTGGTTCATCGCGATGTGGTCGCGCCAGATCGGTCACTTCGTGTTCGAGCCGAAGGGGTTCGACCACGTGAACCGCGTCACGCACGAGCACAAGGAGGACATCAAGGTCGGCTACAACCTCAAGCGGAAGGTCGTGCTCCTCTCGATCTGGGCCGCCACGCCGGTCGTGCTCGCCATGAACCCGACGCTGTTCGGGATGTTCGAGGCGCACGCGAATCGGAC
Organism: bacterium; assembly: GCA_030428825.1. Classification (GTDB taxonomy): domain Bacteria; phylum Planctomycetota; class B15-G4; order B15-G4; family JADJEK01; genus JAUIEL01. The sequence goes on along the minus strand of JAUIEL010000343.1, from coordinate 4,343 downwards.
GGAGTTCGTCGACCACCTGGCGCGGCTCTGGCTCGTGATCGGCGCCGGCGCCGTCGTCTTCCGGACGTTCCAGCTGTTCGTCGTCCGCGACGTCGAGACCGGGCTGGTCTGGGCCACGAAGATCCTGACCGACCCTTTCCACGACGTGAAGATGTACTACCGGGCGCCGTTCCGCCTCCTGCGCGGCGAGCTGCTCGACCCGATGGGCGAGTCGCCGGAGCACGCCCGCGCGGCGTAGCGGACCCCGGGACGGCTCAGGCGGCGCGGCGGTCGATCCGGTCGGCGTCGCGCCGCGCCCCGTCCGGAGGGGTCGCGCGCCCGCGGCCGGTGATCCGCCGCCAGAGGGCGCGCGCGATCTCGCGGATCATGCGCCGGCGGATCGACTTCTCGGTCAGCGCGGCGTCGCGCCACCACCACCCGTCCGCCGCCATCGCTTCGGCCGCCGCCTCGAACCGGTCGGCGATCTCCTCGAACCGCGCGTCGGTCAGGTCGTGGCCGAAGATGAACCGTCCGGTGCCGACCCAGCTCGGCCAGAGACCCCGGGCGCGGAGGTAGTACTGGAACATCCAGTGGTACCGGCTCGGTTCGACGTAGTGCGTCGTGAAGACCGACGCCAGGTTCGTCACGCGGATCGGGAACCCCCGCCGCTCCATCCGCTCGTTCAGCGCCGCCGCCCGCGCGTCCCAGCGTTCGAACAGCCCCGCGTACTCCGCGCGGCGCGCCGGCGACTGCACCCGGCGGAGGAACTGCCGCATCGAGGCCATGACGTACGGGTGGGAGTTGAACGTGCCGCGCGCGAAGCAGACGTCCGCCGGCCGGTCGTCGTCGTACCGCTTCATCAGGTCGGCGCGCCCGCAGACCACGCCGATCGGCAGCCCGCCGCCGACGGTCTTGCCGTACGTCACGAGGTCGGCGCGGACCCCGAACGCCTCCTGCGCGCCGCCGAGGGCGAGCCGGAACCCGAGGAACACCTCGTCGAGGATCAGCACGATTCCGCGCGCGGTGCAGACCTCGCGCAGCTCGGCGAGCCACGCCCGGTACGCGTCGAGGTCGACCGCCGGTCCGCGCCGCCCGGAGACCAGCGACGCGTCGCTCGGCGCGCCGCCGTTCGGGTGGAGCGCCTGCAGCGGGTTCACGAGGACGCAGGCGATGTCGCGCCGCGTGCGGAGGACCCGGAGCGTGGCGGCGTCCATCTCCTTCAACGTCAGCGTGTCGGCGACCGGCCGCGGGTTCCCGACGCCCGGCTGCACCGAGTCCCACCAGCCGTGGTACGCGCCGCAGAACCGCACGAGGTGGCGGCGCCGCGTGTGGTACCGAGCGAGCCGGACCGCCTGCATCACCGCCTCGGTCCCGGACATGTGGAACGAGACCGCGTCGTGCCCGGAGATCTCCTTCAGGCGGCGGACGTTCTCCTCGACGACCGGGTGGTACGGACCGAGGACGGGGCCGAGCGCGCGCGCGTCGGCGGCGCCCTGGTCGATGCACTCCTTGTAGAAGTCGTAGCCGAACAGGTTCACGCCGTACGCGCCGGTCAGGTCGATCGACCACCGTCCGTCGAGGTCGGCGAGCTCGCCGTCCGCCGACCGGGAGACGAGGTTCCCGACCGCGAGGTGGCGGCGGGCGAGGTCGCGGAACGGGAACGGCACGCGGTACGCCGACGTGAACTCGAGGTCCGGCAGGCTCTCGCGCAGCCGGGCGGTCCGCTCGATCGAGGCGGGCGAGCGCTGCGCGAGCGCCCGGGACAGACGCTCCAACCCCTCCCGCCGCGTGGCGGCCACGTCGGCCGGCGCCCCGTCGGCGTCGTACGCCTCCTCCTCGTCGAACGTGTACCCGGGGAGGAGCCGCGCCACGCGGAGCGACATCCGCGCGTGCCCGCGGAGCGACGGGTGCTTCGCCAGCGAGAGCTGGACCCTCCGGAGCACGCGGTGGGCGACGATCGGCGCCGCGACCGCGACGAGTGCGAACACCAGGGTTCCGTCCATCGATCCTCCGGCCCCGTCGGGGACGAGCGAGTCGGTCGAGCGCGATCAAAGGTAGCGGCGCGTCCGCTCCCCGTTCGTCAGGACCTCGTCAGGGGGCGCTCAGGTCGGCGTCAAGTCGGCCGGGGTTTCGCGGACCGCCGGCGCGCGGCGCGGGTTCGACCGGTAGGAGAGTCCGTGTCAGCCCGCCGGCCCTCCGTTCCCGAGGTGGACGAACGATGACGACCGAAGCCGCGCGCATCCGCAGGCAGTACGACGAGGTGATCGCTCCGCACTACGACCGCGACCCGCAGGGCGTCGCGGGGGGCGCCGTCGACCTGGCGATCGAGCAGCTCGTCGAGGCGCGAGGGGACGCGGTCGGGATCGGCGAGCCGATCGACGCGCTCGACGTCGGCGTCGGGACGGGGAGGTTCTTCCGCCGGCTGCGGGCGACGACGAGCTGGCGCGTCCGGCCGCACGGCCTCGACGCGTCGGCGGAGATGATCCGGATCGCGGAGGCGGAGGTCGAGGACCTCGTGGCGTCGGTCGGCGACGGCGGCGCGCTGGAGTCGCACTTCGCGGGACGGCGCTTCGAGCTGGTCTCGACCCACTTCGTGACCGGATACGTGCCGCTCCCGTCGGTCGCGCCGCAGGTCCGCGGGAAGCTCCTCCCGGGCGGGCTCTGGTCGTTCGTCGGCGGGACGCGACGCGGCTTCCCCGGGCTGCGGGCGCTCGCCGAATCGCGGTTCTTCCGCCTCGCGTTCCCGACCCGCGGCCGCCGCATCGACGATCACGTCATCAATCCGGACGACACCGGCGAGGTGACCCGCGTGCTGGAGGCGGCCGGCTTCGAGGTCGTCGCCGCGGAGACGCTCCGGCCGCCGGTCGCGTTCCGGGACTTCGACCGGTTCCTGGAGTTCGCGTACGAGGGGGGATGGCTGACGCCGCTGATCGAGGCGGTCGGCCTGCACCGCGCGGGCCGGCTGACCCGCGCGGTGCTGAACCGGAACGTCTTCCCGCGAACCGACCACCACGAGATCGCGGTCGTGCTGGCGCGACGAAACGGTTGATCGGCCTTCGGACGTCGCGGGCCGATCAGCGTCCGCGTCGATCGCGCGCGGACGCGGCGGCGACCGAACGGAGGAGGTTCAGGACGCGCGGCGACTCGGGGTCGACGCCCTGCGCGAGCGTCGCGTAGCGGTGCGCCTCGAGCGTGTCGCCGGCCACGATGAAGTGGTGGCCGAGCGCGACGCGGGTCTCGAGGAGCTGCTGCCGCGCGAGCTCCCGCCGCCGGTCGAGCCGGTCGGCGAGTCGTCGTTCCTCGTCGCGGAGCTGGGAGCGCTCGACGTCGGCGAGCTGCGCGCCGCGTTCGATCCGGTCGAGCCGCTCGAGCGCCCGGCGCTGGTCCGACGCCGCGTCGAGCAGGAGGTCCTCGGTCTCCCCGAGGTCCTCGGGGTCGGAGAGCGCCCGGCGGTACGCCGCCCGCCCGCGCTCGAGCCTTCGATCGATCGTCGCGAACCGCTCGTCGGCCGGGTCGGAGGTCGCGTCGGACGCGGCCGAGGCGTCGGCCTCCGCTCCGAGCGCGTCGAGGCGGCCCGCGGCCTCCTCCGCCGCCGCGTCGTCGGGCCACGACTCGACGACGTCGCGATAGCGGAACCGGGCCGCGTCGACCGCCCCGAGCTCCTCCATGCGACGGGCGCGCGCGAGCGCGGCGGCGGCGGCCTCCTCCCGCGCCTTCGACCAGCGCTCGTTCAGCGCCGCGTCGTCCGGCGCCAGCTCGACCGCGCGGCCGAGGTCGTTCGCCGCCTGCCGGTGCAGACCGCCCTCGGCCGCGGCCTCCGCGAGCCGCGTCAGCGCCTCGACCGAGTCGAGGTCCTCGCGCTCGCGGAGCAGGCGGAGCGCCGAGCCGCGCGAGAGCCGGGAGAGCGGGATCTCCGCGCGTTCGATCCCGAGCGACGGGATCCGGGCCACGACGCGGTCCTCGTTCAGGTCGAGGATCGTCGCGGCGAGCGCGTCGCCGTCGCGGAACGCGATCCAGCGGCGCTCGGCGAGGTCCTCCCCATCGGCGGCGAGGAGCAGGGGGGCGGCGGTGACGGAGGCGAGGAGCAGGGCGGGGAGCAAGGCGGTCTCCTTCGATCGAGGGGCGGAGCGCGACGGGCGCTCGGTACGGTTCGGCGGAGGGACGAAGCATCGTCCGTGCCGGGGACGGGGAGGCTCGAAACCGCCCGCGGAGGCCGATCGGCGGAGCGCGGCGAGAGCCCGGGCGGAGCTTTCTACAAGGGACCGCCGGCCGGACCGGAAACCGCTCAAGGACCCGGACGCCGCGCGTCGATAGCGCATCGATCCCCGACGAGCCGATCGGTCCGGGGGTTCGACGACCGACAC
>JAUIEL010000342.1 GCA_030428825.1 bacterium | reverse complement strand
TGCGCTGATTTCCGAGTTCTCGAGCCTCGGCCCGCTTCTGGCCAACAGCGATCTGATCGGCACGTTTCCCCGGATCCTGATGGCCTGGGATATGGAAACCTACGGGTTGCGCCCGCTGATCCCGCCCATCGACCTGCCGCCGTTCCGGACGCGGTTCTTCTGGTCGTCACGCCTTGCCGGCGACCCGGCCTCGAAGTGGATCAGGGATATCGTGATCGACACCTATACGGAGCTGCACGACGAGGCAGATCGCATGGTGGAACGCGCGCTCGCCCCGGCGCCTGAATGAGTTCTGCAATTCGGACCCGCGAATCGGCGCGAAAACCGCGTGGCGGAGGGACTGGCAGAGCGGCTTCACCTGATCGCGCCGGACCTTGCCGGCCGTGGCGACACCGACAGGCCGCGCGGGCCGCCGGCCTGCCCCATTGCAACTGCCCCCGGATTTCGGCATGACGCTGCGGGATATCACGGGAGACAGGGAATGACCCGCATCGACGCCAAGTTCGCCGACCTGAAAGCCCGCGGCAAGAAGGCTTTCGTCGCCTATGTCATGGCGGGTGATCCCGACTATGACGCCTCGCTGGAAATCGTGAAGGGTCTGCCCGGCGCGGGCGTGGACATCATCGAGCTCGGCCTGCCGTTCACCGACCCGAATCCTGACCAGGGGGGTACGTTCGTTGACCAGCGAGTGAGTGGGTCAAAGCTCCGCTCCTCGCTCGGAGACGCGCCGACCGACGTCGAGCCGGGGCGCGTGCTCGCCGACTTCGAGCTCCGGCACGAGCTCGGCCGGGGCGGCATGGGCGTCGTCTGGGAGGCGGAGCAGGTCTCGCTGAAGCGGCCGGTCGCGCTGAAGGTCCTCTTCCCGCACCACGGCCTCGCGCCGGGGTCGCTCGAGCGGTTCCTCCGGGAGGGGGAGGCGGGCGCGCGCCTGCGCCACCGGAACATCGCGGCCGTCCACGCGGTCGGCGAGGCGGACGGGATCCACTACATCGCGCAGGAGCTCGTGCCGGGCGGCTACTCGCTGGCCGACCGCCTGATGGAGTGGACCCACGCCGACCGCCGCGACGCACACGAGCGGACGCCGGACGAGTTCCGGGGGCTCGCCGAGCTGTTCGCGAAGGTCGCCGACGCGGTCCAGGCGGCGCACGACGCCGGCGTCCTGCACCGCGACCTGAAGCCGTCGAACGTCCTCCTCGCCGAGGGGGACGAGCCGAAGGTGATCGACTTCGGGCTGGCGCGGCTGCAGGGATCGCTCGGGATCACGCGGACCGACGTCCTCGCGGGGACCCCGTCGTACATGAGCCCCGAGCAGGCCGAGCGGTCGGCGCACGCCGTCGACCACCGGACCGACGTCTTCTCGCTCGGCGCGACGTTCTACGAGGCGCTCACCCTCGAGCGCGCGTTCGACGGCGACACGCACCACCAGGTGCTGGAGAAGGTCGTCCGCGTCGACCCGCCCGACCCCCGCGCGCTGAAGAGCCGCGTCCCGCGCGAGCTGGCCGTGATCTGCATGAAGGCGATCGAGAAGAGCCCCGAGCGGCGCTACCCGACGATGGCCTCGTTCGCGGCGGACCTCCGGCGGTTCCTCCGTCACGAGCCGATCGTGGCGCGGCCGCCGGGACCGCTGGTGCGAGGCGCGAAGTGGGCGCGCCGTCACCCGGTCGCGGCGTCGCTGATCGCGGCCGCGATCCCGGTCATCCTCCTGCTCTCCACGCTCCTCGCCCGCGAGAGCCGCGCGCGCGAGGAGGCGCAACGGGCGACCGCGCTGGCCCGGACGGCGGAGCGCGGCGCCCGGGAGGCACGCGGCGAGGCGCTGGCCCAGCGCGACCGGGCCGCGGAGAGCGCGCGGACCGCCCGTCGGCGCGAGGCGTACGCGCACGTCCAGGCCGCGGCGTACAGCCTCGAGCTCGGACGTGGCCTCGACGCCCGGCTCCACCTCGACGCGTGCGACGCGGCGGAGCGGGGGTTCGAGTGGAACCATCTCGCGCTCCTCTCCGACCCGAGCCTGACCGTCGTCCGCGGCGTTCCGGACGGTCTCCACGCGGTGACGTGGGTCGACGGGCGCGCGCGGCTCGCGACGGCGGCGGACGACGACCGGTCGGTCCGGATCTGGACACCGGACGACGGGGAGACGGCGGCGGAGCTCCCGCTCGACGGGGCGGGCGACGTCGAGGCGATCGCGTTCTCGGCCGACGGCGCGCGGCTCGCGGTGGCGCGCGAGACCCTCCGGGTCGACGTGTTCGACGTCGCGTCCGGATCGCTCCGCGCCACGCTCGCGCTCGACGACGAGCCGGTCGCGGTCGCGCTCGACCACGACGGCGACCGGGCGGCCGTGGTCGTCCGGAAGGGGCAGGAGGCGGTGGTGCTCGACGTCGCGACCGGCGAGGTGCGTCACCGCGTGCGGCACGGTTCGACGCGGTTCTCGGCGATCGCGTTCGTCCGGGACGCGCCGCGGGTCGAGATGTTCGGCGGACTGCTCGTCGGCCGGCCCGCGCACGGCCTCGACCTCGTCCTCGGCGGCGCGGACGGGTCGATCCAGTTCTGGGACCAGGCGGACGAGGTGCCGGACGTGACCCTGCCCGGCCATCGAGGCGCGGTCCGGTCGCTCGCCTTCGCGGACGACGGCACGTACCTCGTGTCGGGCGGCGAGGACCAGGTCCTGCACGTCTGGCGCGGCACGTCGAGCTTCATCTCCGTCTCGATCACGATCGAGACCGAGGTCGAGGTCGACGGACAGACGTTCTCCCTGCCGCGGCGGAACGCGCGGGACGACGCGCTCCTCGCGACCGGCCGGGGGCACGGCGCGGCGATCGGCGACGTGGCGATCGCCCCCGACGGGACGCGCCTCGTGTCGGTCGCCGACGACGGGACCGTCCGGACGTGGAGCGCCGTCGGCTGGGAGCCGGTGACGAAGATCGACGAGTGGCCCGACACCGTCGACTGCTTCGCCTGGTGCGACGACGGCGCCGCGCTCGCCTGCGGACGCGGGAACGGCAAGGTCGAGCTCCGCGACTCGACGACGGGCGCCGCCCTGCGCACGTTCCAGCCGCTCGGCGCCGACGTCACCGCGCTCGCCGCTCACGCGCCCCGCGAGCTCCTCGCCGCCGGCGACGAGGACGGCGTCGTCGCGGTCTTCCCCCGCGCGGGGGACGAGCCGCTCTTCCGCGCGGAGACGGCGGGAGGAGAGGTGGAGCGACTCGCGTTCACGCCGGACGGCGCGCGCCTGCTGGCGTCGTTCGGCACCCCGGCGGTGCAGGTCTTCGACGTGGAGACGGGCGAGGTGGCGCGCGTGCTGATCGGCCACGGCGACCGGGTCCGTTCGTTCGCGATCGACGCCGCAGGCGCGCGCGTCGCGACCGCCTCGAACGACCGGACGGTCCGCGTCTGGGACGCCGCGAGCGGCGCCGAACTCCTCGTGCTCGAGGGGCACGAGCACCCGGTCGTCGCCGTCGTCTTCGCGCCGGACGGCGCGAGCGTGGTGTCGGGGGACGCGAAGGGGACGGTGCGACGGTTCCGCCTCACGGACGGCGCGAACACCGCCACCCGGGCCCGGCGCGGCGACGAGTGTCGCGACCTCGACTTCTCGCCGGACGGCAGGCGCCTGCTCCTGACCTCGTCGATGCGCCGGCTCGTGGTCCTCGATCCCGCGGACCTGACGACGATCGTCGAGATCCCGACCGACACGGGGTTCCCGAGCGGCTCGGCGTTCTCTCCGGACGGCGCCCGGCTCGCGACGCTCGACCACCTCGGGCCGCTCCGGATCCTCGAGTCGACGCCGCCCGGCCCGCGCTTCGAGGCTCGACTCGCGGCGCGGTGACGGTCGACCGGGGACGCGGATCCGCCTCCGGAGGGCGACCGGACCGAACCTTCGGACCGCCCGCACCGTCCGACCGGACATGACCATGAGACGCCATCCGCGAAGACCGCTCCTCTCCGCGCTCCTCCTTCTCCTCTCGCACGTCGCCACGCCGGCGGACGCGACGACGTGGTACGTCGCGCCGACCGGGGACGACCAGAACGGCGGCACGTCGCCGACCGACGCGTTCCGGACCCCGCAGAAGGCGGCCGACGTCGCCGGACCGGGAGACGTCGTCGACGTGCTGCCGGGGGCGTACGCCGGGTTCAACCTCTTCACGAGCGGCCAGCCCGGCCTCGAGATCCGGTTCGAGGCCCGCCCGGGCGTCGTGTTGACCGGGGTGAACGGGTTCACCGGGAAGGACACCATCAACCTCGAGGGGGCGTCGCACGTCGTGATCGACGGCTTCTCGATCGTCGGGACCGGCGACCCGGCGACGCACCGCGCCGGGGTCCGCGCGGTCGGCCTCTCGGCGGGCCAGCCCGCGTCGCACGTCACGGTGCGGCGGTGCGTCGTCGACCGCCCCGGCCGATGGGGCGTCTTCACGGGGTTCGTCGACGACGTCGTGATCGAGGACTGCGAGTGCTCGCGCGCCGCCGACGAGCACGGCATCTACGTCTCGAACAGCGGCGACCGACCGGTGATCCGGAGGAACCGCGTCTTCCTGAACCACTCGAACGGCATCCACATGAACGGCGACGCGTCGCTCGGCGGCGACGGGGTCATCTCCGACGCGGTCGTCGAACGGAACGTCGTGTTCGGGAACGGCGACGGCAACCCGGCGTTCGGGGCGCCCGGCGGGTCGGGGATCAACTGCGACGGCGTCCGCGACTCGGTGATCCGGAACAACCTCCTGTTCGACAACCACAAGAGCGGGATCTCGCTCTACCGGCAGGACGGCGGCCTCCCCTCCAGCGGGAACCTCGTGCTGCACAACACGGTCGTGAACGCCGCCGACGCGCGCTGGTGCATGAACGTCAAGGACGGCAGCGCCGGGAACGTGATCGTCGGGAACGTCTTCTACAATGAGCATCCGGCCCGCGGCTCGGTCGAGACGACGAGCGACTGCCTCCCCGGCATGGTCTGCGACTTCAACGCGGTGGAGGATCGGTTCAGCCTCGACGACGTCTGGATCGGGCTCGCCGCGTGGCGGGCCGCGACCGGGCTGGACGCCGCGTCGTTCGTCTCGACGCCCGCCGCGCTGTTCGAGGACCCGGCCGCCGCCGACTTCCGCCTCCGCGCGGGGAGCCCCGCGCTCGACGCCGCGAGCCCGACCCACCCGGGGACGGAGGACCTGTTCGGACTGCCGCGTCCGTCCGGCGCCGGCCCCGACGTCGGCGCGCTCGAACGGTGCGCCGGTCCCGGAGCGGCGACGCCGTTCGGGAGCGCGCTCCCCGCCGCCTCGGGCGCGGCCCCGCTCCTCTTCCTCGCCGGCTGCCCCGCGCCGGGGGCCCCGATTCACCTCGGGGTGCGAAACGGCGTCGGAGGCGCGCCGGCGCTGCTGATCGTCGGCCCGACCGAGGTCTCCCTCCCGTTCCTCGGCGGGACGCTCCTCGTCGACCCGCTCGTCGCCGCGACGCACGTCCTCTCCGGGCCGCCGGGGCTGCCGGCGGTCGGTGCGATCGGCTGGACGTTCCCGCTCCCGTCCGACGCGACGCTGACCGGGGCCGTGATCTCCCTCCAGGAGCTCGTGGCCGACGGCGCCGGACCGCAGGGGGCGACGCTCAGCCGCGGACTGCGCGTGACGATCGGCTGACGATGGAGCCCCGCCGCGCCGACCGTCAGCCGGCCCCGCGCCGCGGCCGGACCGGCGCGTCGATCTCGACGACCCCTTCCTTCGCGCCGCATCGCAGCGTGAACCGCAGCCGCTTCTCCTTCGTCACCTCGACCTTCGTCACCTCGCTCCGCGGCGCCTCCTCCTGCGCGTCGGCCCACTCGACCGTCCCGCGGAACGTCCACTCGTCCGCGGGCGGCACGACCGGCGCGAATCCGTAGGACGACGCCGGCGCGACCTGGGCCGGGAGGAGGATCGCCTCGTCGTCCGAGACGAGGAGGTTGTACGCGTCCGGCGCTCCCTTCGGCGGCCGCCCCTTCTTCCGGACCGCGGCGACGACGGTCGGGACGCCGCGGTCGCGCCGCGCCTCGAGGACGCGGGCCGGGATGCCGAAGGAGTCGACGCGAAACCCGGACGCCTTCACGCTCGCGGTCGGCGCGAGCGCGGCGGGGATCGTGACCGAGTGCGGACCGAAGCGGATCTCGAGCGAGCCGGCGCGGAGGGCGTCGTCCTCGTCCTGCGCGGGCTCGCGGTCGACGAAGCGGACGTCGAGCTTCTCGGCCGCCTTCTCGTGCTCCGCGTAGGCGCCGCCGACGTACAGCGCGTCGCCCCCCTCGAGCTCGTACCCCGCCCCCTCGATCGTCAGCTCGAACTGGAGGTCCCCGTCGCGACGGAGCTTCACCCGGTACGACCCGGTCGGCACCACCGTCTCCCCGGAGACGAGCGGGGTCTCGACCAGGAGCGTGCTCGCCGTGTTCGAACCGAGTCGCCACTCGGTCCCCGGCTGCAGCTCGTCGAGGGAGTGGCTCCCGTACCGCGTCGCGCCGCACTCGAGCTCGACGGCGCGGCCGTCGTGCTCGAGGCGCGCCTTCAGTCGCTGGGCCTCGGCGGCGGTGAGAGACGTGAGCGTGAGGATCGCGGTCGACCAAACGACGCGACGGGCGGATCGGCAGTGCATTCCCGGCTCCGGAGAGCAGCGGCGCCGCGACGGAGAGCAACCGGCGCGCCACCGGACGCGCGGACGGGGGAGCGCGCGAGGAGCGTGACTTGCGCACGGCGCCCATGCCCCCCGGGTCCCGCCCGCCGTGCGGGGGCGCACACCGGCGATCGGTCAGTCGCCCTCGGGCGCCTCCGCGTACTCCCGCTCGCACCACGCGTCCCACGCCGCCTCGAGCGCGTCGAAGTCGGCGAACCCGAGCGTCTCGTGGAGGTGCGGGGCGAGGTTGGTCGAGCCGTCGACCCGGAATCGATCGATCAGGGCGGGGAGTCGCCGCGCGAGTTCGTCCGTCTCCAGCAGGAACCCGACCACCGTCGCCGCCTGCCAGTAGCGGTTCCCCGGGATCCGCTCCCCGTTCAGGAGCGCGCCGAGCGGCGTGCGACCCCGCGGGTTCGCCCGGGCCCGCCGGACGAGGGCGTCGAAGCCGTCCTGCGGGTGGAGCTCCAGCTGCACGCGCGAGGCGAGCCCCTCCTGCAGCCACTCCCCCCGGTTCTGGAGACCGGACGCGCGGACGAACCACGCGTGGGCGAACTCGTGCGCATAGGTCGGGCGGAGCGTCCCGTAGGCGTCGCTGTACGCCCCGGTCGCGATGCCGAAGAAGGTGAACCCGTCCGCACTCGGCGGCGTCCCCGCCGCGTTCAACCGCTCGGCGAACCGCGGGAAGAAGGCGCGGTACGCCTCGTCGCGCGCGAACACGAGGAGGCGCGGCGGGGGCCGCGGCGCGGCGAGGAACGGCCAGTCGCGCCGGAGCGCCGCCCGCGCCCGTTCG
>JAUIEL010000341.1 GCA_030428825.1 bacterium | reverse complement strand
CCGCATCATCCTCGTGAAGTGGGACGGCTCGCAGGTCCTCCTGCACGACAACACGTCGGCGAACGGGCTCCTCGGCTCGCCGGACGGGATGGCGTACGACCGGGACGGCAACCTGTACGTGGCGAACCTGACCGGCGACACGATCACCAAGATCGCGCCGGACGGGACCGCGACCCTCTTCTCGGACTCCCCGCTGATCGACCACCCGGGCGGGATGGCGATCGACGGGTCCGGGAACATGTTCGTCAACATGTACGGCGGCTCGAAGCTGGTCCGCTTCCGCCTCGACACGGCCGAGGCGACGGTCTTCGCGGAAGACGCGGTGAAGATGGACGCCCCGAGCGACCTCAAGCTCTCCCGTTACGGCGGGCTGATCGCGTCGACGCGGAACTCGAACATCCTGAAGATCGACGCCCTCGGGAACATCGACGTCTTCTTCCACGACGCCTCGTACGGCGACATCGTCGGCATCGCGCAGAAGGGGGACGGCGACAAGTGCTCCGGCACCTTCGAGTCGTACGGCCAGGGCCTCGCCGGCAGCGGCGGCCACGTCCCGCGGCTGAGCGCGATCTACTCCCCCTGCATGGGTATGCCGATCGCCCTCGAGATGGACCGGTACCTCGGCGGGGCGCCGACCCTGCTGATCGTCGGCTTCGGCGCGACGTCGTTCCCCTGGATGGGCGGCGAGCTGCTGATCGACTTCAACCTGCCGGCGTTCTTCGCGAACTTCACCATGCCGGGGAGCGGCCCCGGGAACGGCGCCCTCCGGCTGCCGGCGGTGGTTCCGGACGACAACCCGAACCTCGTCGGTCTCGAGATCTTCATGCAGACCGTCTCCGGCGACCCGGGCGCGGTCGAGGGGCTCTCCCTCTCGAACGGCCTCCACGAGACGATCGGGAGCTGATCGGCGGCGTACGATCCGGGGGGCGCGAGCCTCCCGGTCGCCGCCGACCATCGCCGGGGCCGCGGGGCGTCCGCTCCGCGGCCCCGGTCGCGTCTCGACTCCTCGGTCCGGCCGCGCGCGGCGGGGCGACGGATCAGGAGTACCCGAGCTCGCGGCGGAGCTTCCCGGCCCGGCGCCGGAAGCGATACCGGAGGAACGGGTCGAGTTCGCGGGCCCCGGCGCCGATCCGGCTGGCGTAGATCGGCCCGTCGGTCCCGGCCTCCTCGCGCCGGCGACGGGTGTGCTCCTCGTACTTCGTCGGGGCGTCGTGGGCGCCGTCGTCGAAGTGGAGGACGGCGTCGTCCCACGGCTCGTCGAGGAACCGGAACACCTCGCGAAGGGTCGGCTCGGCGTCGGCGACGAGCGACTCGTACCGGACCTCGAGATATCGCTCGGGTCCGACCTCGGCGCCGAAGCGGCGTGCCTTCCGGACCAGCGTCCGCCAGTCGTCGATCGCCGCGTACGCCGACCGCCAGCCCCAGCGGTCCCGGTGCGACGCGACGACGTCGAGTCCGTCCCGGACCACGTGGAGGAACCGCGCGTCCGGGTAGAGCTCGGCGATCAGGTCGGCGATCACCGTGTAGCGCGGGGTCTTCTCGCACCAGCGACGCTTCCCCCGGGCCGCGGCGTAGTCGGCGTGGACCGACGCGAAGAACGTCGCCACCTTCTCTCGCCAATAGGTGCGGTCGAACCCGAACCGCTCGAGTCGGTCCCAGTGCTGTCCGAAGATCCGGGCGAGGTCGAGCAGGAACCGGGTCTCCGGGCCCGCGGAGATGTGGGGGTGGGCGTCGAGCACGAGGCGGAGGAGCGTGGTGCCCGAGCGCGGCGCGCCGAGGATGAAGATGGGGGAGGTCTCGGACATCGGCGGGGCTCAGGGTAGCGACGGAACCGACTGCCGTCGAACCGCCTCGGCCGGGAAAGAAGTTCCGTCCCGCCGCGCGGAGGATCGTCGGAAGTCGTTTCGGGGGCGGAGGCCGCCGTTCGGGCACGGGGCTTGAGATGTTCGCCGGCCGATGAACCTCCCCTCCACGCCCCCGACCTCGAACGACCGCGTCGCGCTCGCGGAGGCCCCGCGGGTCGTCGGGAGCGTCGAGCGGAAGGTGTTCGGCGCGGACGGCTTCGACTTCGGGGACGTCCTCGACATCGTGAACCCGCTCCAACACATCCCGGTCGTCGACACGATCTACCGGGACTGGACCGACGACGACATCGCGCACGGCCCGAGGGTCGTCGGCGACGGGATCGTCGGCCTCGGCCTGTTCGGGACGGCGGTCGGCCTGATCGGGAGCGTGGCGAACGTCGTCGTCGAGGAGCTGACCGGGAAGGACATCGGCGAGCACGTCCTCGGCTGGTTCCGTGACGAGGACGCCCCGGTCGACGGGGACGCGCCGGCCGGAACGCCGACCGACGGGGACGGGGACGACGTCCGGGAGGGCGCCCTCCCGGACTACCTGGAGATCGCGCGCGTCGCGGACCGCGAGGTGGAGCGGATCGACTCCGCCGCGCCGGCGGGGGCGGTCCGGGCCCGGGCCGAGCTCGCGGCCGCGCGCGACGAGCCGGCGACGCGGGCGCCGGAGTTCGCCCTCGCCCGAGCGCTCGCCGCCTACCGGACGGCGAACGCCGTCGACCCGTGGGTCCGCCTCGCCGACCGCGTGCGATAGCGGGCCGCCGACGAACGGCCGGGGAGACGAGCGGAGGGGCGCGCCGCGAGCGACGCACCCCTCCGGTCGGTGAAGACGGCCCGGTCGGGCGCCTTACTGGCAGTAGGTCACCTGGAGACCCTGGGAGAGCGTCAGGTTGCCGCCCCATCCCGGATCCCGCACGGCCCACTGGTAGTACTGGGTCAGGCCGACCATCCCCGCGGTCACGTTCACCGGGAACGAGATGTCGCCGCTTCCGGTCGTCGTGCCGGCGAGGAGGCGCATGAAGTTCGGCCCGCTCACGAGGATCGTCCCGAACGGCTGGACGTTGTTGCCGAGGCCGTCGCTGAACAGGATCCAGCCGAACGAGTTCCCGAGGAAGCCGGAGCCGGTCACCACGAAGTTGTTCGAGGTGGCGGACGGCAGGCCCGTGTAGTCGATGTCGGTCAGCGTCAGCGTCGACGAGATCTCCGGCGTGCCGAACTTCGTCGGCAGCGGCGAGCACGACGGACCGCCGTTGTGCTCCTTGCCGTCGAGCGTGACGGCGCCGGTGCCGGCCGGGTCGAGCTTCGTGTTGATCGACGTCGAGTTCCAGAACCGGCCGAGCTTCCCGTACCACGCCTTCTGATTGCCGCAGATGAAGTCGTCGACGCAGCAGGCCGGGCCCAGGACGCGCTTGTTCCCGTCGAACAGCGGGCCGCCGGAGTTGCCGCCGATGATGTACCCGTTGCTCCAGTTCACCTCCCACCAGTTGCCGCACGACGCGGCGCCGTTGCCGTCGACCGCCATGTTCTTCTGGTTGCCGCCGCCGTGGCCGATGGTGACCGCGGGGGCGCCGCCGGCGTTGTTCGTGGAGCGGTTCCACCCGGCGTAGTAGGCGTTGAAGCTCTGCGGGATGTTGTTGTTCAGGCGATAGAGCTGGGAATCGACCGAGCCGGAGAAGCAGGGGCCCCCGGACGCGATCGAGTTCTGGAGCTGCGCGCCGGACATGGCGTTGCCGCCGTTCGTGCCGCCGGTGCCGCAGCCGTTGAACTCGAAGTTGAACAGGAACTGCGCGTTCGTCATCCCGCCGCAGTGGTTCGCGGTGAGGAGGTACGGCGTGTTGTCCTGGTTCGTGTTGTTCAGGATCGAGCCGGAGCAGAGCGAGCCGCCGGAGAGCGTCCGAACGACCGAGCGCTTGACGTCCTGGTAGTTCGCGCCGTCGGGGCAGTTGATGTAGAGGATGCAGGCCGAGCCCTGGTCGCCGCGGCCGCTCACGAAGAACGGGTCGCGGACGTTGCGGTAGTCGTGGATCACCTCGCCGACGTTCAGGAGCGCCGGCTCGGCGGTCCGGATCGGCGTGACGAGCTCGATCGTGACGTCGTCGCCGCCGACCGGCTCGATGCCGAGCGACATGGAGTCGGCGTTGTTCTCGTGCGTGTACGCGCCGAGGACCTCGTTCCGATCCTGGTCGTAGAGGTAGACCGACGCCCCCTCGGGGAGGCGGAACAGGTCGAACGTCACGCCGATCGTGTAGGCGCCGGGCGACACGAGGCGCAGGCGCCAGACCTTCAGCCCGTAGTCCGGGAGCACGGTCCAGGTCCCGGCGTTGTCGAGCCCGAGGCTCGTCTTCACGACGGCGCCGTACCGCAGCGGGTAGTTGTTGCGCGCCTCGTCCTCCGCCATCATCTGCTCGATGGCGGGGCGGTCGAGGACCACGGCGTCGACGTCGGCCGACAGGGAGAACATCTCGGTGGCCGGCGTTCCGGCGTGGCGGATCTGGCCGAACGCGGAACCGGCAAGGGCGGCGCATCCGACGAGGGCAACGACGACGCCTTGTGCGTGTCGCATCATGGGCTACCTCCGAATGAGGGTTCTGGGCTTGGGGTTGCGGCGGCTGGGCGACGCCGCAAGCAGCGAAGGGAACTGCCGTTCAAGTCTAATGGCAAGTCGGACCTCGGGTCGACCGTTTCGAGAACGGATTCTCCCGAGCCTCGCTCACGCAAGATCTTGGACGGACGGCTTTTCCGTCTTGGAACATTCCCTTGAACCGGTGCCGGAAGGGGGGCTACGACCGGGTCCGGCCCCGCGGATCCCGGCCGGAATCGACCGGGATCTCCCGTAAGGTGGCCGCCCCGAAGGCTCCGGAGATCCGATCGATGGTCTGCTCGTTCCTCGTCGCGGCGGCCCTCGCCGCGACCCCGACCGGCGCCGCCTGGCGCCCTCTCCTGACCGCCGACCTCGACGGCTGGACGGCCTCGTTGGGGCCGGCCGAGGACGATCCGCGCCTCGCCGCGCTCGATCCGGGGACCGTGTTCCAGGTCGAGTCGGTCCGGGGGGAGCCGGTCCTGCGGATCGACGGTCACCGGTTCGGCGCGCTCGTGTCGGACGCCGAGTTCGAGGGGTTCCACCTCCGCGCCGAGTTCCGGTGGGGGGAGGCGCACCACTCCGACCGGCCGTGGCGGGACGCGGGACTGGTCTACCACTCGTTCGGCGAGCCGCGATCGGTCCGGTCGGGGGTCCCGGCCCGATTCGGCCTCCCCGCCGTCCCCGGACCGCTCGTCGACCCCGGGACCGGCTCGTTCCTCGAGGGGCTCGAGTACCACGTCGTCGCCGCCGTGAATCGGGCGACGCACGCCGCGGCGGACGACGCCGTCGGCGACCTCGGCTGGTTCGGGCGGTGCGGCGCGGACCTCGTCGAGCGCGCCCCGGCGCCGCAGCGGCCGGCGGGGATCTGGAACCGGATCGAGATCCGCGCGCACGGGGACGAGGCGATCCATCTGCTGAACGGCACCGTCGTCGCCGTCGCCTCGGGCCTGCGGCGGTTCACGGACGGGGGCGAGACGCCGCTCCTCGGCGGCCGGCTCCAGCTCCAGAGCTCCGGGGACGAGATCTTCTGGCGCCGCCTCGAGGTCCGGCCGATCGAAGCCCTCTTCGACCAGGAGGGGGACTCCTGGGCGCAGCGGTTCGAGCGCTCGCGCCGGAAGGCGCTGCAGGCGTACACCGCGGGGCGGAACGAGGAGGCGCTCCGCCGCTACCGGGACATCGAGCTCCTCCCGCCGATCGAGGGGGTGCTGGAGGCGTACGAGTACACGGCGTACGCGCGCCGGGCCCGCGTCCTCGCGCGCCTCGGGAGGTTCGCGGAGGCGTTCGAGACGACCGAGCGGGCGATCCGGTACGGGTGGCACGACGCGGAGGAGATCCGGGACGCGGCGGAGTTCGTCCCGGTCCGCGACGACGAGCGTCACCAGCAGCTGATCCGGATGGCCCACGCCCACGCGGTCGACGACCTGCCGGCGCACGTCCCGAACGCGGCCCGCGGCGGACCGGCGCCGCTCCTGATCGCGTTCCACGGCCGCAGCGGCATCGCGTCCGGGTTCCTCCAGTCGTGGATCCGGGCCGCCGACGCGCTCGGCTGGGCGGTCGTGGCGCCTCGCTCGCCGTTCGTCGACCCGCAGGCGTTCGGTCGTGCGATCTGGGACGCGGAGGTCGGCCCGGCCGGCGAGGGGCCGACGGGCATCGACCTCCCGATGGCGTCCGCGCTGGCCGAGCGGGCGATCGAGCGGGCCGAGGCGGAAGGGGTCGTCGTCGATCGCGACCGGATCGTCCTGGCGGGGTACGGTCAGGGCGGCGCCGTCGCGCTCCGCCTCCTCGTGGAATCGCCGGGCCGCTACGCCGGCGCGTACGCGATCGGGACCCGGTACGAGCCGCTCGGCGCCGACCGATGGGCCGCGGCCGCGGCGGCGCGCCCGGTCGCGGTGACGCTCCTCATGGGGCGCGCCGATCCGCGTCGGGAGACGCTGGACGCCGCGCGCCGCGAGCTCGGCGAGGCCGGCGTCCGTCTCCGCGTGATCGACCTCCCGGGACTCGGGCACGAACGTCCGCTCGATCACGGCGCGGCCTGGGTCGGGGGCGTGAAGAGCGAGTGGCCGACCGACCACGTCGCCCGTCAGGTCGACGCGCTCGGCGGCCTCGTCGCGCCGGACTGACCCCGGGACGACCGGCCGCGGGGTCACTCCTCGTCGGGGATCTCCACCACGCACCGCGCGACGTAGGTGTCGCGGACGATCCCGCAGGAACTCGGTGTCGAGCGCGACGGCCTCCTCCGAGAGCTCGCGCGAGAACGGCTTCCCCGTCGGGTCGAGGACGAGCTCCCAATCCCCGCTCTCCGTCTTCCGGGCGAGCAGCCGGTGCTCGCCGGGGGCGACCGTACGACCGCCGACGACGAGGTCGACCGGGGTCCGGAGGCGGGCGTTCGCGAGGTGCCACGTCTTGCCGGGGGCCATCGATGCGAACCCGTCGGCGTCGAACGTCACGGTGAGATGGGAGACGGAGATCCGCGGCGCCTCGTCGGAGAAGCCGAGCGCGAGCTCGACCGTCTTCGGGAAGTGGGGGTGGCGGAGGGCCGCGGCGGCGGGGGGCGGCGGGGCGAGGAGCGCGAGCAGGATCGGGACGAGGGCGAGCATCGGGTTCTCCCGGGCGAGGGCGGCCGGACGAGGGTACCGGTTCCGACCCGGCGCGGCTCCACCGGGAGCCGCCGAGAAGCCGATACCACCCGGAGGCGCCAGTCGCTTGAATCGCGGCCGGACCCGAACCCGAGCCGGAAGGTGAGCCCGCCCATGAATCTCCGATCGACTCTTCGCCCCGTCCTCCTCCTCGCCGCCGCCGCGGCCGCCGGCTCCGGAACGCCCGGCTGCTCGTCCGGCGCGGAGTACGAGACCGGCTTCGTGTCGCGCGAGAGCTCGTTCGTCGTGCCGTTCCACTTCGGCCGGAACGCCGAGCGGGTCCACTGGTCGCTCCTCGCCGAGCCGGTCGTCGCGTCCGGGGCGACCTGGTCCGGGAAC
>JAUIEL010000340.1 GCA_030428825.1 bacterium | reverse complement strand
TGGGGGAGTCCCCCGGCCGGCCGCTCCTCGTCCTGACGGGCTGCACCGCGGTCGGCAAGAAGGAGGTCGGCCTCGAGGTCGCCCGCCGTCTCGGCGCCGAGGTCGTCGGGATGGACTCGATCAAGGTCTACCGCGGCCTCTCGATCGGAGCCGCCGCCGCCGACGCCGCCGCGGTCGACGCCCCCCGCCTCCACCTGGTCGGCGTCGCCGATCCGAGCCTCCCGTTCTCGGTCGGACGATGGGTCGACGCCGCCCGCGACGCCGTGGCGAAGATCGAGCGGCGCGGGGCCGGCGTCCTGTTCCTCGGCGGGACCCCGCTCTACCTCCGCGCGCTCCTGCGGGGGTTCTTCCAGGGGCCGCCGGCGCAGCCCGAGGTCCGGGACCGGCTCGAGGCGGAGGCGGCGGCGAGCGGCGTCGACGCGCTGCACGAGCGGCTCCGATCGATCGATCCCGCGGCGGCGGAGCGGATCTTCCCGGGCGACCTGAAGCGGATCACGCGGGCGCTCGAAGTGCACGAGGTGACCGGTCGGACGATCACCGAGCTGCAGCGCGAGGGGACGGAGCGTCCGTTCGACCGCGAGCTCCGGACGGTCGGACTGCGCGTCGTGCCGGAACTCCACCGGCGTCGGATCGAGGAGCGCGTCGACCGGATGATCGAGCGCGGGCTCGTCGACGAGGTCCGCGGACTGCTCGCGCGCGGCGCGTTGGCGGGAGAGGCCGCGAACGCGATCGGCTACCGCGAGACGGCGGCGCACCTCCGCGGGGAACTCTCGCTCGAGGCGACGAGGGAGGCGATCGTCGTCGACACCCGCCAGCTCGTGCGGAAACAGAACAAGTGGTTCCGCCGCTTCCCGGAGATCGCCTGGGTCGACCGGACCGCCGAGTCGACCCACGACGCGCTGGTCCGGCGGGTCGTCGAGGCGTTCGAGCGCCCCGCGTCCCCGCATCCCGACGCGTGAGACACGGGGGCGGGGGCGAGGGGTGACGAGGGGGGGCCGCCCGCCGGAGCGGGCGGAGGGTCCCGTCAGGCGTCGTCCGCGACCTCGGCCAGACCGGCCTCGAGCTGATCGAGGAGCCGACCGAACTCGGGGGAACCGTTCGCCTCGCGGGCCGCGGTGATCCTCCGGCGGAGGTCGTCGAGGTCGCCGCGATTCCCACGCCCCTCGAGGACGGCGCGGACCAGGAGCTGCAGCGCTTGCGGGTGCCCCGGCTGGAGGTCGAGGGCGCCGCGGAGGCGCTCCCTCGCCGCGCCGAAGCGATACCGCTCGGCGTCCGCCGCGGCCCCGACGAGGCGGAGGCCGACCGCGAGGTCGACGTCGTTCGCCGCGTCGGTGGCGAGGAGGCGCTCGACCTCCGCGACCGCGCGATCCGACTGGCCGGTCCCCTGGAGGATCGAGGCGTACGCGAAGCCGACCTCGCCGTCGTCCGGTGCGGCGGCCGACGCACGCTCGGCGACCTCGCGGACCGGCCGCTCGCGACCGGCCATGGCGAGGGTGCGGGCGGCGGAGACCGCCAGCCCCGGGTCGCGCTCGACCGCCTCCACGAACGGCTCGACGCCGCGCTCCGGATCGTCGACGCCGCGCGCGATCGCGAGCGCCATCCGCCCGGCGACCGCGTACTCCGTCTTCGCGACGTCCGCCTCCGTGACGAGGCGGTCGAACGCGGACTCGGCGCCGTCGAAGTCGTCCTGCTCCAGTCGGGCGAGGCCGAGGAACCACTGGACGTCCTGGTCGGAGGGGTTCCGCGCCGCGGCCCGCTTCAGGAGCGTCTCCGCGCCCGCGGTGTCTCCCTGCGACTCGCGGATCATCGCGGCGGGGAGGACGACGCCCGGGGAGTCGGGGGCGAGGTGGAGCGCTCGCGCGACCTCGACCTGCGCCTCCTCCTCCCGCCCGAGGCGCTGGAGGATCTCGGCGCGCATCATGTGGGGTCGTGGGTCCTCGGGCGCCAGCGCCACGGCGCGGTCGGCGTGGACGAGCGCCCGCTCGGGGTCGCGATCGATCCAGCCGGCGGCGGTGCGCGCCTCGCGCTCCGCCTCCGCGACGTAGCTCAAGGCGCCGCACCCCGCGAAGCAGAGAGCGGCGCCCAGAGCAGCCCCCGCGAGGGGGAAGCGGACGGTGCGGGTCAGCGCTGACCCCAGTGCTCGAGCGTGTACTCGTAGTGCGGGAGGTTGTACTTCTCCCGCAGGCGAGCCCGGGTGTCGTCGTCGCCGATGTCCATCTCCGGCGAGAACGCGCCGGCGTAGATCGACGGGAAGGCGAAGAACCCGATCACGAAGTCGACGAGCTCGTACGGGGACGCGTTCACGTTCGCGCCGAGCCAGGCGAGGTGGACGCCGGCGCCCACGTCGCTCCAGTGGCGGTCGTGGTTCGACAGGTAGTCCGGACCCTCGTAGGCGAACTCGTGCTCGAAGAGCGTCGAGGTCCCCCAGATCGGCACCCGGTGGATGTCGACCCAGTAGAGGTTGAAGCCGGCCGCGACGCCGCCCTCGACCCGGTCGTCGCTCCACGTGCCGTACGCACGCTTCAGGAAGCCGGTGCGGATCCCGTGGTTGAGATACCCGCCACCCGCCTGGAGCCACTTGGTGAGGTGGACGTTGGCGAGCCAGCCGTCCCCGAGGGCGAGGTCGACCTGGACGATGTCGGCGAGGTCGAGGAACCGGTCCTTGAGCCAGATCCCCGTCTTCTCGCTGCCCGTCCACTCGTTGATCTCGCGCGAGTACTCCTCGAACTCGGGGGACGAGGTGAACTTGTGCGACTGCTGGCAGCCGGTGGACCCGAGCAGGACGACGGCGCCGAGGCCGAGAAGGATGTTCTTCATGATCTTACCTTGTCCCTTCTCAGTGCTTGGTGCCGTGGGTGCCGCCCCAGGCGCCACCGAACGAACCGGTCTCGGGGCCGCGGTACGGCTCGTGGTCCCACTCGCCGCCCTCGACCTCGCTGTGCGCACCGTAGGTGGTCGGCCAGATCGTCGGCCAGAGCGAGTAGGAGTTGTTGCGGAACCGGTTCAGGTGGTCGTCGTAGATCGACAGGCGGGTGTCGTCGTCGGCCATGTCGTAGCCGATGTCCCACGGCATGTCGCTGCCGGCGATCCAGTCCGGGTTCGGGTAGTTGCCGATGAAGCCGAACAGCCAGTCGAACGCCTCGAACGGGCTGACGCCGACGTCGAGACCGACCGCGAGGAAGTGCATCGAGGCCCCGATGTCCGCCCAGTGGCGGTTCTCGTCGAGGTTGATGTTGTACCCGCGCGCGACGAGGTGCTTGTCGGCCAGCGTCTGGGTCCCGCAGTACGGGATGCGGCAGACGTCCTCGTAGTGGTTCTGGACCGGCCCGAGGGAGATGGTCGGGAACCACGCCCACAGGAAGTTCGCGAACCCGAGTCCGGCGCCCCCGGCGGGGATGACGCCCATGTGGCGCTCCTCGCGCCAGATGCCGAAGCCGCGGCCGAGGAGGCCGGCCTTGTAGCCGCTCCAGCTGCCGTGACCGACTTCCGCGTACTTCGTGGCGTGGAAGTTGTACTGCATCAGGTACGGCCCCGGCTTTCCGGCGCCGACGTTCAGCGTGAAGATGTCGAGAAAGTCGAGACCGACGTCCTTGAAGTACGCCTTCGTCTGGTACCAGCCGGACTCACGGTCGATGTCGTTTCGGAACATCTTGTCGTGGTCCGAGGTCGACTGGCAGCCGGCCAGACCGACCAGCACCAGACCGATCCCCAATCGCGCATACGGGCTCATGCGTTTCCGCTCTCCTTCTTGGAGGTTCGTGGGCTTCTCAAAGCGACGATGAACGACGTCAGTCGATGTAGGGATCGTCCCAGTCGTAGTTCATGAAGTGCCGGTCGAAGGACCGGTACACGTGCTCGGCGTCGCGCTTGACCACCTGGTAGTACCCGCGCATGTGGCCACCCCACCAGTACACGGAATCCGTCGAGCACCCACCGAACGGGATCACGGCGAGAGCGATCACCAGGAGGGCCCGGAGTCGATGAGCCATGGAGCTCTCCTTCTCTTTCGGGTCGGAAGAAAACACCCGACCGGGTGCCCCTTCCAGAGGCGACACCCGACCTAAGTCAGGCAGTCTGTAGAAGATCGGCGGGAGTCTAGCAACGAGTCCGAACCGGTCAAACGGAAAAAAGCCCCCTCCCCGGCGGGTCGGATCGGAAGGAATTCGAACGGCCGCTCGGGTTTCACCGGCCGATGGGGCATGTAAGGATGAGGACGCCCGCCCCGACGCCGGAGAGCCTTTCGCGTGAGCCCCAGGACCCTCGCCTTCCCGATCGTCGCGATCGCCGTCGTGGCGCTGCTCGTCTACCTCCGGCCCGCTCCGGAGACGCCGCCCTCCGACCCCGGATCGACGGAGGGACCGGGGCCGGTCGCCGGCTCGGACGACCTCGGTCCGGTTCCTTTCCGATTCCTGCACGTCCTGCCGCTCCAGACGCCGCCCCCGAACGTCCTGCGAACGTCGGTCCCGCCGGCGGACCGGGTCGCCCGCTGGTTCGATCGACTCCTCTGGGCGAGCCCCCGGATCGTCTCCGCGACCCAGGAGCAGCTCGCGTCGCTCGATCCGCCGGAGCAGGCGCGGTACGTCGACCGGTTCGAGGAGGAGTTCCGTCGCGATCCGGGACGGACGGTCCCGGCGATCGCGCCGCTCGGCGGGTTCGAGGTGGAGAAGGCGCACTCCCTCCTGCTGGAGGCGGCGACGCACTCCGACAACCGCGTCCGGATGGAGGCGACGCGCGCGCTCGCGCTCGTCGACTCGGACGCGGCGGCCGCGCGCCTCGAGAAGCTCCTCGACGACCCGATCGAGAACGTCCGGCGCTCCGCGCTCCGCGCGCTGACCGAGATGTCGTCCGACGCCGCGCTCGCCGCGCTGGAGGCGTACGCCGAGCGGAACCCCGAGGAGGGGATCAAGCACGCGCTCGCGAAGCTCGGCGCGGACGCCGACGATCCTTCGGTCATCCCGGTCCTCCGCCGTCACGTCGACCGGACCGACGACGGCCGGTTCTACGCCCTCGACGGACTGGCGCGGTTCGGCGACGGCAACGCCCTCGACCGCCTGTACGAGCTGATCGATCTCCCCGATCCGGGGGTCGTGAAGCGGGCGATCCAGTCGCTCCTGCAGGCGCCGCCCGAGCTGCTCGACGTCGATCGGGTGGAGGGGCTCGTCACGAACCGCTACCCCGACGTCCGCGCGCTCGCCGCGGTCCTCTTCTCGCGCATGGCCGGCGCGGAGGGGATCGAGAAACGGGAGAAGGTGTTCGAGCTGCTCGGCCGCCAGATCGGCGACCTCGACATGCGCGTCCGGTACCCGGCGTACCAGGGCTTGTTCGACGCGGGGCGGACGGAGGTGACCGAGAAGTTCCTCCGCGTCCTCCCGAGCGCGTCCGAGTTCGCGCTGCACGTCCCGGTCGAGGTGCTGACGAAGGTGACGGGGGACGAACGTGCGCTCGAGCCGATCCTCGCGCGCCTCGAGACCGAGGCCGACCCGCGCGACCGGGCGATCCTCCTGACCGGGGTGGCGCACCTCGGCCGTCCGGAGGGGATCCCCGTCCTCCTCGAGACGATCCGGGCCGCGAGCGAGGACGAGCCGTTCGACGGGAACCGGCAGCCGCTCTCGCAGACCGCCGCGCTGCACGTCGGGAAGTTCGGCGTCGAGGTGCAGGAGGCGCTCCTCGAGATCGCGGAGGACGACGAGCTCACGCCGCTCGCCCGGATGCGCGCGCTCGACGCCCTCCGCGCCGTCCCGGGCGCCGACGCGCTCGACGAGGTCCTCGAGATCGCGCTCGACCCGACCCAGCCGCGCGAGGTCCGCATCGCCGCGATCGAGACGCTCCCGCACCTCGACGGCGATCTGTACGAGGTCCTGTCGGAGGGGATCCGCGAGTTCACGGACGTCGAACTCGCCCGGCGCGCCCAGGTCGTCCTGTTCGACTACTCGTGAACGCCCGGTCGGGTCCCGCGACCGAGCGGCCTCAGCCGCCCGGGGACGCGGCGGGGGGGACCAGCTCGTCGCGCTCGTCGAACAGGAACCACTCCGAGTCCTCCCCCTCCTTCCGCGCGGAGAGGTAGTCGCGCAACGGGTGCGCGGCGGGGGGGAACGGCTCCTCGGTCCCGTCGAGCAGGCCGGCGTGGTTCCACGAGCCGAGGAGCTTGCCGCGCTGGTCGATGAAGAAGGCCCACTGCGCGTCGCGTCCGTACCGCGCCGGCCACGCGAAGGCGGCGTACCCCGCCGACGCATCGGTCGACGTCGCCATCGCCTCGGACCACGCGCGGTCGTCGCTCCGGCCCGGGTCGACGACGTGAAGCGCGAAGAGGTAGTCGTCCCGCTCGTACAGCTCGACGTCCGCCACCGGGGGGCGCCGGACGAGGTCCCGGAGCGGGGACGCCGGCGGCGCGTCGGCGACGAGCTCGGAGAGCCAGCGCGTCCGGCCCGCCGCGGCGGCCTCCCGTTCGGCGTCGTGGATCGCGCGGAGCGTGTCGAGCACCCGCGCCTCGCGGGCGAGCACCCGCGCCCCGGCGGTCCGAGGGAGCAGGATCCGGGCCGCGATGAACCCGACCGCCACGAGGACGAGGAGCTCCACGACGTGCAGCCGCAGCCTCTCGGGCAGGTCGAGTCGTCCGGGCGCCATGCGGGGATTCAACGCCCTGGCGGGGACGGAAACAAGCGCCGCCCGCCGCTCACGAGGGGGGGAAGCGTCGGACCAGGGCGCGGGAGACCGGGAAGAGGAGGAGGAGCGCCGTCGCGGCGACCCACGCGCCGGCGGCGAACGCGACCGCGGCGTCGAACAGGAAGAATCCGGAGAGCGCGGCGCCGATCAGCCGCGGGATCGTCGGCCCTCCCTCGAACCCCGCCGCCGCCGCGGTCCGCCAGGCCCGCCCGATCCACGCGGCGAGGCCGACGCCGACGACGGCCGACGCCGCGAGCGCGGGCGCCGGCGGGGCGGGGTCGAGCGCGAACGCGGCGGCCGCCGGCGCGAGGAGCCCGGCGACCTGCGCCACCCCGAGCCGCGCGCGGAGCCCGCGCCTCGAGAACGGCACCTCGGCGTCCTCCATCCGCGCCGCACTGGAGACCGCGAGGACGTAGACGAAGTAGGTCGCCGCGACCGGGAGCGCGGCGACGGGGGCGCCGAGCGCGGTCGCCCCGAGGAGGAGGTTCTGGCCGCGCACGGCGCCGAGCAACGCCGGCCCGAGCCGTCCCGCGTGACGGGGCACGAGGTTGTAGAGCGAGATGCACCCGACGATCGACGCCGCGAGCGCGAGCGCCGGCGTCCCGGTCGTCGCCGCGAGCCCGAGGGCCGCGGCGGCCGAGGCGAGCACGACCGTCCGCGCCGCCGCCGGGGTCACCTCGCCGGACGGGATCGGTCGACCGCGACCGAGACGCGCGTCCTTCTCCCGGTCCGCGAGGTCGTTCTGCGCCATGCCGAACA
>JAUIEL010000339.1 GCA_030428825.1 bacterium | reverse complement strand
CCGGCTTTCCGGCCACCCGGCTTTCCGTGACCCGGTCTTCCCCTCCCTCTCCCGTTCCCCGGTGTCCGGCGCCCGGCACCCCGACCCCGGTGACGACGCGCGGCTCCGAGGCTCGCCCCTCCGCGAACGACCTCGCTCTCCTCCGCCCGGCACGCGGATTGACCCGTTCGCAATCGCACGGACAAACGCGCCGAGATCGTGCGATACCCCACGCGACGGGGTCCCTATAACGACGCCATGATCGAAGTCGACCAGCTCGTGAAGCGGTTCGGAGACGTCGTCGCGGTCGGCGGCATCACGTTCCGCGTCGACGAGGGGGAGGTCGTCGGGTTCCTCGGGCCGAACGGGGCGGGGAAGTCGACGACCCTGAAGATCCTGACCGCGTACCAGCCGGCGACGTCCGGTTCCGTGCGGATCGCCGGACTCGACGTGCTGACCCGCTCGCTCGAGGTGCGGGAGCGGCTCGGGTACCTCCCCGAGAACGTCCCGGTCTACCCGGACATGCGCGTCGAGGAGTACCTCCGGTTCCGCGCGCTCCTGAAGGGGGTCGGCCGGAAGGAGGTCTCGGCCGCGGTCGACTCCGCGCTCGATCGCTGCGGCTGTCGCGAGATGCGCCGGCGGATGATCGGGAAGCTCTCGAAGGGGTATCGCCAGCGCGTCGGGCTCGCCGACGCGATCGTCCACGACCCGCCGATCCTGATCCTCGACGAGCCGACGTCCGGGCTCGACCCGAACCAGCGGGTCGAGGTCCGGAAGCTGATCGCGTCGCTCGGCGAGGACAAGACGGTCCTCCTGTCGTCGCACATCCTCGCGGAGGTCGAGGCGGTGGCGGAGCGGGTCGTGATCGTCCGGAAGGGGGAGATCGTCGCCGACGGGCGGCCGCGCGAACTCGTCGAAGGCGCGGGCGGCGGACGCCACGTCACGGTCGAGGCGGACGGCGAAGGGGCTTCGGTCGAGGGGGCGCTCCGCGCGGTCCCCGGCGCGACGGAGCTCGTCGCGGCCGAGACGGGCGACGGCTGGCGTCGCTACGAGCTCTCGTTCGGCGAGGCCGGCGACCATCGGCTCGCCGTCGCCGAGGCGGTCGCCCGCGCGGGCGGCCGGGTCCGCGAGCTCACCTCGTCGACGCCGACGCTGGAGGACCTCTTCCGCCGGCTGACGGTCGAGGAGGCGGCGGCATGAAGGGGCTCCGCTCGCTGCTCGTCCTGACCGGCCGCGAGGTCGAGTCGTACTTCTTCGCGCCGCTCATGTACCTCGTGCTGGCGGTCTTCCTGGTCCTGAACGGGCTCGCGTTCAGCTTCTCGCTCCTCGACATGCAGGGGAACGTCGACGCGACCGTCCGGAGCTTCCTCGGCGGCTCGATCCTGTTCTGGATCAACTCCCTCTTCGTCCCGCCGCTCCTGACGATGCGGCTCGTCGCCGAGGAGCGGCGGTCGGGGACGCTCGAGGGGCTGATGACCGCGCCGATCACCGACCTGACGGTCGTCCTCGCGAAGTACGTCGGGGCGCTCTCGTTCTACGTCGCCCTCTGGGCGCCGTCGATCGCGTACCTCCTCGTGCTGAAGTCGTACGGCGCGCTCCCCGACGGCGGCGTCCTCCTGACGTCGTACATCGGCATCGTGATGCTCGGCGCGCTCCTGATCGCGATCGGGCTGCTCGCGTCGGCCGTCTCGCCGAACCAGATCGTCGCCGCGATCCTCGGCATCGTCTTCAACCTGCTCCTCTTCTTCGGCCCGCTCCTCTCGTCGCAGATGCCGCGCGGGAAGCTCCGGGCGGTGCTCGAGCACCTCTCGATCCTGTTCCACTTCCAGAACAGCTTCGGGAAGGGGGTGCTCGACACCGGCATCCTGGCGGTCTACGTGCTCGGGGTGTTCGTCTGTCTCTTCCTCGCGGTCCGCGCGATCGAGTCCCGGAGGTGGGCGTGAGCGACGGCGGGACGACGTTCGGGCGCGGCCGGCGCCTGACGATCCTCGTGAACGTGGTCGTGATGGTCGTCCTCGCGGTCGCGGTGACGGGGATCGGGATCTACCTGACCGGCTTCACCGACTTCCGTCGGCGCATCGACCTGACCGAGGCGGAGAGCTACTCGCTCGACGTCCGGACCGAGCGGGTCCTCGGCGAGCTCGACCGGGACGTCGAGGTGATCACGGTCTTCGACCGCGTCCCGTGGCCGCACGACCCGGACCAGGTCTGGGTCAAGTCGATGGACTACGTCACCGACCTGCTCCAGGAGTACAAGATCCGGGCGCACGGTCGGGTCGTCGTGACGAACCTCGACCCGAAGATCGACCACGACAAGACGCGCGACGTCTTCCAGCGGTTCAACCTGAAGAGCTACAACCAGGTCGTCGTCTCGTGCGGCGAGAACCGCCGGGTCCTCGGTCTCGACACCGACCTCGCCGAGTTCGACTTCGGCTCGCTCCACCCGGTGGTGCGGCCGCCGCGCCTGATCGCGTACCACGTCGAGCAGGCGATCACGTCGGCGATCTTCGACGTGACGCGCGACGAGCGGGCGACGATCTACACGATCACCGGCCACGAGGAGCTCTCGGTCGCCAGCGCGGCCGACCTCGGCGGCGCGCTGCTCGCGGCGGCGCTCGGCGCCGACAACGCGGCGGTCGAGCCGCTCTCGCTGGTGGCGCGCGGCGAGGTCCCCGACGACGCGGCGGCCGTCCTCCTGCTCGGCCCGCAGCACTCGTCGACGTTCCTCGACGAGGAGAAGACGGCGCTCGACGCGTACCTCCGCCGCGGCGGGAAGCTGCTGGTCGCTGTCGATCCGCTCGGGAACCGCGAGCTCGACGAGACGATCTTCCGGCCGCTCGGCCTCGAGCTGGAGCGGAACCTGATCTGCCACACGCAGAAGGGAGTGCTGCGCGGGTCGGGCGTCACCGAGATGTGGGTCGCCGGCCGCGAGGCGCCGGGGCGGTACGGGCGGCACGAGATCACGCGGACGCTGATCGAGGACAACGAGGTCTTCAAGGTCGTCCGCTCCGGCGGGGTCTCGGCGGCGCCCGGGCACGAGGCGGCGTTCACCTCGCTGATCCTCTCGCCGGAGGACGCGTTCGGCGACCTCCCGAAGAGCGAGATCGAGACCGGCGACCTGAAGCAGGACCCGCGGATCGAATCGGAGGGGTCCCGCACCCTCGCCGCGGCGCTCGAGCCGACCGGCCCGTACGCGGGGGCGAAGGTCGTCTTCGTGCCCGCCGTCGCGTGGGCGACGAACTACATGATCCGCCGTTCACCGGGGAA
The DNA here is from genome assembly GCA_030428825.1 of bacterium. Classification (GTDB taxonomy): domain Bacteria; phylum Planctomycetota; class B15-G4; order B15-G4; family JADJEK01; genus JAUIEL01. The sequence goes on along the minus strand of JAUIEL010000339.1, from coordinate 4,183 downwards.
CGAGCGGTTCCTCCGCCGGGCGGTGAAGTGGCTGGTCGGGAAGGGGGACGCCTCGATCGTCCTCCCGCCGCAGACCGTGTCGACGCGGGTCATCGAGGTCCCGGAGGGGGAGGAGGACTCGATCTTCCTCTACACCGCCGTCTATCTCCCGCTCGGCGCGCTGGCGTTGGCGCTCGTCGTCTGGCTCGCGCGAAGGAAGTGACGCGCGCATGAACCTCCGGACCACGCTCCTCCTCCTGGTCGTCGTCGGCGTGCTCGGCGCGCTCGCGCTGAAGTACGGCGGCGAGCGGGAGGAGACGACGCTCCCGGGCACGGGGATGCTCGTCCAGGACCTCCCCGGCGGGAAGGTGACGAGCTTCGACGTCCTCCTCGCCAGCCGCCAGGACGGCACCTTCGAGCGGCGCGGCGACGAGTGGTGGATCACGTCGCCGTACGTCGACCGCGCGTCCCCCGACGCGGTCCGGATGCTGATGGAGGCGCTGAAGTCGAACCCGCGCCTCGAGATCGACGCGAACGCCGACCGCTCGACGCTCGAGGCGGTCGGGCTCGAGCCGCCGAAGACGCGCGTGACGCTGCGGGGGACCGAGGGCGACCCGATCGGGATCCGGCTCGGCGAGCGGGACGCGAGCGGCGCGTACACGCACGCGCGGATCGAGGGGGACCCGGCGCTCTACCGCACCGGCGCGAACCTGGTGAACGTCCTCGCCAAGGGGCTCCACGAATGGCGCGACGCCCGGTTCCTGACCGGCGACGCCGCGCTCCTCCGGCGCGTCGAGCTGAAGCGGCCGGGCGAACCGCGCGTCGTCCTCGAGCGCCCGGGGACCGAGTGGCAGCTCGTCGAGCCGAGCGCGTTCAAGGCGGACAAGAGCGTCGCCGGTCCGCTGGTCCACGGCCTCCTCCTCCTCCGCGTCGACCGCTTCGTGAAGAACGCGCCGCAGGAGAAGGACCTCCTCGAACGCGGGATCTCCGACGAGACGGCGGTCGAGGTGACGCTCGACTGGGGGGCGCGTCGGGTGACCGCCCGGTTCGGTCCGCCGGAGGGGGCGCTCGAGGGCGGCCGCCGATTCGCCGTCGACTCCGAGCGCGGGCACCTCTTCCTGGTCGAAGGGGAGGCGCTCGGCCGGCTCGAGACGCCGGCGGCGCGCTTCCGCGACCCGAAGGTGATCCGGGTGACGCCGCAGACGGTCGAGCGGATCGAGCTCGAGCGGCCCGGCGCGCCGACGTTCGTGGTCGGGTTCGACCGGGGGGAGCGCGTGTTCCGCCTCTCCTCGCCGTTCGAGGGCGAGGTCGACGACTCGCGGGAGAGCGTCCTCCGGAGCTGGCTCCAGGCGGTCTCCTCCCTCGAGGCGACCGACTACCTCGACCGCCGCGACCTCGGCCCGGCCCCGGACGGCGGCGACCCGTTCGACGCGCTGATGGCCGACCGCCTCGGCGTCCTCCGGCTCGCCGTCGCCGACCGGTCCGGGAACGTCCGGCCGGTGACCCTCGAGTTCGCGGACGGCGGCGGCGACGTCTTCCTCCGGTCGACGCAGCTCGCCCCCGACACGATCTACGTCGTCGATCGCGCGGCCGTCGACGACGCGCTCGCGATCGACCCGCGCGAGCTCCTGGTGCTCGATCTCTTCCCGGGGGAGCTCCTCCGGTGGAAGGAGGCGACCGTCCGCCTCGGCGACCGCGTCCGGCGGCTCCGCCGCGACCGGACCCCGGGCGCGGAGGTCTGGAACGACCCCGACCACCCGGAGGCGGAGACGTCGGCGTTCCAGGCCGCGCTCTCCGCGCTGGAGGGGGCGCGCGCCTTCCGGATCCTCGGCCGCGACGCGCGCCCCGAGGACGGGCTCGCGGGCGACGACGCGATCGTCCTCGAGCTGAAGGTCGCGGGCGAGGACGGGACGCTCCGGTCGTTCGCCGTCCGCCTCGGCGCCGCCGATCCGACCGGCGAGACCGTCGTCGGCGCCGCGAGCGGCGAACTCTCCCCGCTCCCGCCCCGCACCGTCTTCCGGGTCGAGGCGTGGATGAAGGAGCAGCTCCGCGCGCTCTTCTCCTGAGCCGACGCGTCAGTCGTCGACGCGGACCAGCTCGAGCGCGCCGACCGGCGTGCCGAGCGTCGCGCGTTCGAGGCGGCCGTCGGCGTCGAACCACGCCTCGATCGGCGTGGGCCGCGTCGACGGGCCGGGCGACGACGACGGGAGGTCGCCGGACCGCGTCTCGGCGCGGGCGATCGCCCCGCGGAGGTGGCGTCCCCCGGGCGCGTCCGCGTCGGCCCGGACCGTCAGGCGATGGACGAGTCCGGCGAGGAGGACCTCGAACGAGCGCGACTCCCCCTCGAACGGCAGGTGGGCGACCGCCTCGGCGAGGGAGAGCGGCTCCCACGGCGCCTCGGACTGCAGCAGCCGGACGCGGGAGCGGTCGTTCAGCGTCTCCTTCACGACCACCGAGCTCGACCCGTCGTCGAACGCGAGGAGGGTCCTCCGCGCGGAGTCGCCCCGGGTCTCCCGCGTGACCGCCCTCAGCGGGCGGCGGTCCTCGGCGACGACGACGTCGACGGCGAGCGAGGAGTCCTCGAACAGGCCGAGCATCGGCGCGAGCTCGGCGCGGAGGGAGAGGGCCGAGCGTCCCTCCTTCGCCGCCTCGGTCCTCAGGGTCGCGGTCGCGATCGGGAGCGACGCGAGGCGCACGGCGTAACGTCGGTGGGTCTCGGGCGGCGGCGCGGGCGGGACGTCGGCGAGCGCGAGCTCGTCGGTGGCGACGCAGGTGACGCTCGGGAGGGAGGCCGCGACCAGCGGGGGCGTCCGGGCCGGACCGCCGCCGGGCCCCGGCGGCGGCGCGGAGCAGGCGGCGACGGCGACCGCCGCGAGCAGGAGGGCGGCTCGCGGGGCGGGGCGCACGGACGCGGGGCTCCGGATCATCGGACCGCTCCCGAGGAGGAAATCGACCTCCTCCTTGTTTCGGCGCCCGCCGTTTCGGATCTTGACCCGCATGCTCGCCGAGCGTCTGGAGCGGTTCCTGCGCGATCCGGAGTTCCAGGACTCCGTGGTCGGCCGCGGCGTGCTCGAGCCGCGGCCGGCGCGCTCCGCCCCGTTCCCCGACCGGCTCGACCGGCGGCTGGTCGACGCGCTGGCGAAGGAGGGGATCGACGCGCTCTGGGAGCACCAGGCGCGCGCGGTCTCCGCGTCGCTCGACGGCCGGGACGTCGCGGTCGCCACCGGGACGGCGTCGGGGAAGACGCTCTGCTACCACCTCCCGGTCCTCCACCGGCGCCTCGCCGCCCCGGAGGCGACGGCCCTCCTCGTCTTCCCGACGAAGGCGCTCACCCGGGACCAGGTGGTGCAGACCGACCGCCTGACGCGTCACCTGCCGGACGTCGCCTGGACGATCGGCACGTACGACGGCGACACGCCGGCCGCGGCGCGCCGCCGCCTGCGGGAGGGGGCGGACGTCGTCGCCACGAACCCGTCGATGCTCCACGCCGGCATCCTCCCGAGCCACCCGCGCTGGGTCCGGTTCTTCTCCGGCCTCCGGACGGTCGTGATCGACGAGGTGCACGGCTACACCGGCGTCTACGGCAGCCACTTCGCGAACGTCCTCCGCCGGCTCCACCGGATCTGCGCCCACTACGGCGCGGCGCCGACGTTCGTCCTCTGCTCGGCGACGATCCGGAATCCCGGCGAGCTCTCCGAGCGGCTGATCGGCCGCCCGGTCGAGGTCGTCGCGGAGGACGGCGCGCCGCGCGGCGAGAAGCACGTCGTCCGGGTGAACCCGCCGGTCGTCCACCGCGAGCTCGGCCTGCGCCGGAACGTCCTCGAGCAGACCCGGCGGGTCGTCGAGTGGTTCGCGCCGCACGGGATCCGGACGATCGTCTTCGGCGGGTCGCGTCGCGCGGTCGAGCTCCTGACGCGGTACCTGAAGGAGGACTGGGAGCGGGCGGGGCGCGACCCGGCGCGCGTGCGCGGCTACCGCGGCGGCTACCTCCCGGAGCTCCGCCGGACGATCGAGGCCGAGCTGCGCGAGGGGCGGCTCGACGTCGTCTGCTCGACGAACGCGCTCGAGCTCGGGATCGACATCGGCGGCCTCGACCTCTGCGTGCAGGCCGGGTATCCGCGGTCGCGCGCGGCGTGGTTCCAGCAGGCGGGGCGGGCGGGGCGACGCGCGTCGACGTCGGCGGTCGTCCTCGTGGGGCGGTCGA
>JAUIEL010000338.1 GCA_030428825.1 bacterium | reverse complement strand
CCTCGTTGCCGCCCGGGGCCCAGTCCGTGGCGGAGATCCGCACGCTCATCGGCTTGTGCTCCGGCCACGCCGCGCGCACCGCGTCGAACACCTCGAGTGGGTAGCGGAGCCGCGCCTGCACCGAGCCGCCGTAGCCGTCGGTGCGCTGGTTGGTGAGCGGCGAAAGGAAGCTCGCCAGCAGGTAGCCGTGCGCGCAGTGCAGCTCCAGCATGTCGAAGCCCGCCTCCTCGGCGAGCCGCGCGGCGCGCACGAAGTCGTCGCGGACCTCGTCCATGTCGGCCCGCGTCATCTCCCGCGGGACCTGGCCGTGCGGCAGGTAAGGCAGGGGCGAGGCCGAGATCAGCGGCCACGCGCCCTCCTCGAGCGGCTGGTCCATGCCCTCCCACATGCGCTTGGTGGCGCCCTTGCGGCCCGCGTGGGCGAGCTGCATCGCGATGGCGGCGCGGCTGTGGCGGTGCACGAAGTCGACCACCCGCCGCCACGCGACCACGTGCTCGTCGCGGTACATGCCGGCGCAGCCCGGGGTGATCCGCCCCTCGGGGCTGACGTCGGTCATCTCCGTGATGACGAGCCCCGCCCCGCCGATCGCGCGCGATCCGAGGTGGACGAGGTGCCAGTCGTTCACGACCCCGTCGTCGGCGGAGTACATGCACATCGGCGACACGACGACGCGGTTCCGGAGCTCGAGGTCGCGCAGTCGGAACGGCGTGAACATCGGCGCCGGCGAGCGACCGTCCTCGTTCCGCTTCGCCCCGACGTGCCCGGCGTACCAGTCGCGCGTCCGCGTCACGAACTCCGGGTCGCGGGTCGCGAGGTTGTCCCAGGTGATCCGCTTGCTGCGCGTCGTCTGGTTGAACGTGAACTGGATCGGGTCCTGGTCCTTGTAGCGGGCGACGTTCTCGAACCAGCGGCGACTGACCGCGGCCGCGCGCTGCAGCTTCGCCACGTCGACCCATCGCGCCTCCTGGTACGCCTCGAGCACCGTCGGCACGTCGTCCGTCCCGTGCGCGCGGAAGGCGTCGACGAGCGCGATGGCGTCCTCCATGGCGAGCTTCGTCCCCGAGCCGATCGAGAAGTGCGCGGTGTGCACCGCGTCCCCCATCAGCACGAGGTTCCCGTGGTGCCACCGCTCGCAGCGGATCGTCGGGAAGCTGCGCCAGATCGATCGGTTGGTCAGGAGCGGGTGCCCCTTCAGGTCGTCGCGGAACAGCTCCTCGCAGTACCGGACGGTCGCCGCCTCGTCCGCCCGGTCGAGGCCGGCCCGCCGCCACGTATCCTCGCTGCACTCGACGATGAAGGTCGAGAGGTCGGACTGGAACGGGTACGAGTGGACCGCGAACAGGCCGTGCTCGTTCTCCCGGTAGATGAACGTGAACGACTCGAGCGGGAGGGTCGTCCCGAGCCAGGTGAAGCGGCAGCTCCCCCACTCGATCGTCGGCCGGAAGACGTCCGCGTACCGCTCGCGGAGGGCGGAGTTCACGCCGTCGCCGCCGATCACCAGGTCGGCGTCGAGCGACTCGACGTCGTCGACCTCGTCCTCGAAGCGGAGCTCGACGCCGAGTCCCGCCGCGCGCTCCTGGAGGATGTTCAGGAGCTGCATCCGGGACATGCCGCAGAAGCCGTGCCCGGTCGAGGTGATCCTCGCGCCGCCGACGAACGTGTCGATGTCGTCCCAGTACGCGAACCGGCGTCGGATCTCGGCGTACGTCTCGGCGTCGGCGTCGCCGAAGTGTCCGAGGGTCTCCTTCGAGAAGACGACCCCCCAGCCGAACGTGTCGTCGGCGCGGTTCCGCTCGCGCACGGCGATGCGCGCGTCGGGAAACGCCTTCTTCATCAGGATGGCGAAGTAGAGGCCGGCCGGGCCGCCTCCCACGCAGACGATGTTCATGCCGTCCCTCGCGTCGTGGCGCTCCGGTCGAGAACCCTACGCAACTCCCGTTCGAGATCGGAGGAGGAATACGGCTTGGCGAGGAAGCCGGCCGGGGGCGTCCCCCGACACCGCGCCTCCGTCTCCTCCCGGGCGAATCCGGTGGTGAGGATCACCCGGACGGACGGATCGATGCGGCGGAGCTCGCGGAGCACCTCCACCCCGTCCCGGTCCGGCATCGTGACGTCGAGCAGCACGACGTCGTACCGGCCGGCGTCGCGGCGCCAGGTCCGGAGCGCCGGGTCGCCCCCCGGCGCCACGTCGGCCTCGAGCCCGATCTCCTCCAGCATCGCCCGCGCCACCCCGGCGACCGCCTCGTCGTCGTCGACCAGGAGGACCCGGCCGCGGAGCCGCGCGGACGGACGGGACGGCGACTCGATCGACGCGCGTCCGGCGCGGGCCGCCGGCAGCCAGATCCGGAACGTCGCCCCCGCGCCGACCTCCGACGCGACCTCGATCGCGCCGCGGTGGGCCTTCACGATCCCCGCCACGGCCGCGAGTCCGAGCCCGCGCCCCTCGAACTTGGTCGAGAAGAACGGGTCGAAGATCCGGGACGCCTCCGCCGGAGCGAGCCCGGTCCCGTCGTCCGACACCTCGAGGACGACCGCGGGGGAGCGCCGGTCGAGGTGGTCGACGACGAACGAGTCGCCGAGCGACGGCGGCGCGTCGACGGCGAACGTCCGGACCTCGATCCGGCCGCGGCGCTCCCCGATCGACTCCGCCGCGTTCAGGACGAGGTTCAGCACGATCTGCTTCAGCTGCGCCTCGTCCCCCTCGATCCAGAGCGGCGCCGCCGGGGCGGGGACGATCTCGAGCGAGGTCGACGCGGGCACGGCGCTCCCGAGGAGCTCGGCCGTCTCGCCGACGAGGGCGACGAGGTCGAGCGTCGCGTCGTCGATCTGCGCCCGCCCCGCGTAGGCGAGCATCCGCCGGCAGAGGAGCCCGGCCTCGGTCCCCGCCCGCTCGATCCGGGCGGCGAGGCGGTCGAGCTCCGGGCGATCCTCGAGCTTCCTCCTCAGCAGCTCCGCGTTCCCGATCACGCCGACCAGCAGGTTGTTGAAGTCGTGCGCGACGCCGCCGGCGAGGACGCCGAGGCTCTCCAGCTTCTGCGCTTGGAGGAGGGCCTCCTGCAGGCGCCGCCGCTCGGTCACGTCGAGCGCGACCGTGTCGAACCCGACGACGCGGTCGGCGGCGTCGGTCCGCGCGCTCTGGACCTGCCAGAACCAACGCCAGCCGCCCTGCGCGTCCCGCAGCCGGAACTCGACGCCGCGCGGGTCCCCCTCGCCGCGCCGCCGCCGCTCGGCCTGCTCCTCCAGCGCGCCCGCGTCGTCCGGATGGACCCGGGCGGCGAGCGTCGTCGGGTCGAGGGAGTCGGGCGGCACGCCGCAGATCTCGGCGAGGCGGGGGCTGACGTAGCTCGCGTGCCCGTCGGCGTCGTACGAACAGAGGACGACGTCGGCCCCCTCGACCATCGCCCGGTAGCGACGCTCCGACGCGAGCAGGCGCCGACGGGAGCGCTCGCGCGCCTCGAGCCGTTCCCGGCGGCGGCGGACCTGCAGGAAGAGCGCGAGCGCCAAGAGCGCCAGGATCGAGGCCGCTCCGGCCCGTCGCCACGCGAGCCCCGGGTCGGGCGGCGGCCGGTACGGCGTGGTGGAAGGGGCCGAGCGATTCCCCGCCAGATCGAGCGCCTGCGCCGACACCGTCGCTCCCGACCGGAGCCGCGGGAGCGGGAGCTCCGCCGCCGAGAACGGCACGCTCCACGGCTCGTCGTCGACCCGGATCCGGTACCGGAGCCGCTCCTGCGGCGTCGTGTCCCAGGCGTCCCGTCCCGTCAGCCGGAGCACGAGGCCCGCGTCGGAGCTCCGGATCGACGCGTCGAGGACGACGGGCGCCGCCGCGTCGTCCGGACGGTACCGGAGCAGCCCTCGCCCGAGCGAGCCGATCCAGAGCGCGCCGTCGTCGCCGGCGACGATCGGCCAGCAGCGGACCGCCGGCGCTCCCGGCTCGGCGCCGATCTCGTGCACCAGTCCGTCGCCGTCGACGAGCGCGAGCCCGTGTTCGCCGGTCACCCAGAGCCGGCCGTCCTCGGTCTCGGCGAAGTCGCTGGCGGAGATGCGCGCGAGCCCCGGACCGGTCATCGCCCGGAACGCGCCGTCCTCGAATCGGTAGAGCCCGCGGTTCCCGATCCCCGGGCCGCCCCAGAGCTCGCCGGCGCGGGTCTCGAAGACGCGGAACATCCGGAGCGGCCGATCGCCGACCCCGAAGTCCCGCCACGCCCCGTCGACGAGACGGGAGGAGTGGCGCGCGGTGGCGGCGAGCGTCCGCTCGGGCGTGTCGAGCACGTCGTAGCACCGGTTCGACGCGAGGCCGTCCTCGGCGTCGTAGCGGACCCAGCCGTCCTCGCTCGAACGACGCACGTCGAGGCGCGCGAGGCCGCCGGCGAGCGCCGGCTCGCGGTAGTTGTCGATCAGGGCGAACCAGAGCGCCCCGTCCCGTCCGTGGCGGACCGCGTGGACGAACGCGTCCCCGACCCCGGCCGCCTCGGTGTGGAGGTGGAGGTCGTCCCCCACGAGGTGCGCGACGCCGCGGAAGCTGGCGCCGCTCCCGATCCAGAGGCCGCCCTCCTCGTCCTCGGCGAGCGCCGTGATCGCCTGCAGAGGGGTCCCGTCGACCTCCTCCGCGACCCGCTCGAAGCGCCCGTCGGCGAACCTCGCCACCCCCGCCGCGGATCCGACCCAATATCCGCCCTCCGGGCGGGGTTCGAGGGCGTTGATCACGTTCCACGGGCCGCCCTCGAACGCGTGGTACTCGCGCCACCGCTCCGACCGGACGTCGCAGCTCACCACTCGGCCGAGGGCGGTCACCGCCGTCAGCCGGCCGCTCTCGTTCCAGCAGAGCGCGCGGACCCGCTCCCCTCGGAGGATCGCCGGCGCCGCCGACCGCCACTCCCGGCCGTCGTGCACGAACAGCTCGCCGATCCAGGACGAGGTGACGAGCGCGCCGTCGACGACCGTCGGCTCGGCGCTGGCGTCGATCGCCGACACGTCGAGCGGGACGAGGCGCTCCCCGTCCCACGTCGCCCCGAGCACCTCGCGCGCCTCGGCGACCGGCAGGAAGTGGATCCTCCCGCCCGCGGTCACGGCGCGGCCGATCGTCTTCGGGTCGATCCCGAGTCCGTCGAGCGGGTAGGTCTTCCAACCCGCCGGCTCCCGTCGATGGAGCCCCACGAACGTCGCGGTCCAGAGGCGTCCGCGGTCGTCCTCCCCGAGCGCCAGGAGCCGGGCGTCGGGGACCGGGCCGGCGGCGTACGGGCGGACGCCGCGGGCGTCGACCTCCACGATCTCGTCGCCGCGACAGACGACGATGGCGCCGTCCCGCCGGACCAGGAGCTGGCCGAGCCCCTGGTCCGACGACGCCTCGACCCGCTTGTGCCAGAGGAGTCCCTCCTCGCCGAGGAGTCCGAAGCCGCCGCGCATCCGCGCGACGACCGCCTCCCCCAGGCGCGCCGCCTGCCCGACCGGGGAGCGCAGGTCCCAGCCGGGGGGGACGTCGAGCCGCACGCCGTCGAACCGCGCCACGCCGGCGCCCGACAGGAGGAGGACCCGACCCTGATCGAGCGGCGTCACCGAGGTCGGGACGAAGTCGGGACGGCCGAGGTCGTGTTCGCGCCAGCGCCACTCCTCGCCGAGGCGGGCGGCGAGGTCGGACCCCGTCCGCGCTTCCGCCCCGCTCGCCGCCGCGAACGAGGCGAGGACGATCCGGAGGAGGGCGCCGGCGCCGCTCACGTCGGCCCGTCCGCCGAGGACCGCGCGGCCGGGCCGAACCCGAAGGTCGCCTGGCGCCCGCCGACCCGTCCCTCGAGTCCGGTCAGCCCGACGCCGAGCAGGCGGACCGGCCGGCGCCCCGCGTCCGTCTCGGAGAGGAGGCTCGCCGCCGCGGCGAGGAGCTCCCGCTTCCCGTCGAGCATCCGGTCGTGCGTCCGCGAGCGGGTGACCGTGCTGAAGTCCTCGAACCGGACCTTGAGCGTCACCGTGCGTCCGCTCAGGTCGTGGCGCACGAGTCGCTCCGCGAGGCGCTCGCACAGGAGGTCGAGCTCCTGCGCCACCGCCTCGTCCGACTCGAGGTCGCGCGCGAACGTGTCCTCGATGCTGATCGACTTCCGGACGCCGTTCGGTTCGACCGGACGCGGGTCGACGCCGCGAGCGAGCCGCGCGAAACGGCGCCCGGACGGGCCGAACCAGTCGCGCAGCGTCTCCTCGTCGTGCCGCAGGAAGTCGCCGCAGGTCCGGATCCCGCGGCGCCGGAGCGCGCGCTCGGTCACCGGCCCGACGCCGGGGACGCGCCGGACCGGGAGGTCTCGGACGAACGCCTCGACCCGGTCCGGGGGAACCACGAGGAGGCCGTCGGGCTTCCGCGCGTCCGAGGCGACCTTCGCGACGAACTTGTTCGGCGCCACCCCCGCCGACGCGGTGAGGCCGAGCTCGTCCGCGATCGCGGCCCGGATCGCCTCGGCGACGCGGGTGGCCGACGGCTCGCGCACCTTGTTCTCGGTCACGTCGAGGTACGCCTCGTCGAGGCTGAGCGGCTCGACGCGGTCGGTGAACCGGTGGAAGACCTCGCGGACCCGCCGCGACTCCCGGACGTACCGCTCGAAGTCGGGGCGCAGGAAGACCGCGTCCGGGCAGAGGCGGACCGCGCGCGCCGCCGGCATGGCCGAGTGCACGCCGAAGCGGCGGGCCTCGTACGAGGCGGTGCAGACCACGCCCCGGCCGGAGGGAGAGCCGCCGACGACGACCGGGCGTCCCCGCAGCTCGGGACGGTCGCGCTGCTCCACGGCCGCGTCGCGTTCAAGCCGACGCCCACCATCGGCCGCGAGCAGGCGACGACCGACCGCGACGGCAACCCGACGACGCTGGCCGCGAAGGGCCGCCACGACCCATGCGTGCTACCCCGCGCGGTGCCGATCGTCGAGGCGATGGTGGCGATCACGCTCGCCGACCACGCCCTGCGCGCCGCGGCCTACCGGCGCCACGAAGAGCGCGACGAAGAGCGCCACGAAGAGCGCCACGAAGAGCGCCACGAAGAGCGCTGACGCCGGCTGACTTACTTGCCGCCGTCGCCGGACTCGACCGGTCCGCCTTCCTTCGCCGGTCGGGGCACGCGCCGCGCGAGCACCTCGTCGCGGTCCATCGCCGCGGCGTACAGCGTCGTCCCCGCCAGCGCCAGCCGCACCTTGATCGGCTCCTCCCCGATCACGACCACCAGCTCCTGCTTCGGCTTCTGCTTCCAGTCGACGAGCGGCGCGAGCACCTTGGACAGGTCGAGGTCGACCTTGTCCCCGCCCGGCAACGTCACCGACCACTTGCCGGCGTCGCCCTGGCCCAGCCGGACATGAAGAAGCTCATCGCCTACTCCTCGATCTCGCACATGGGCTTCGCGACACTCGGGTTCTTCATCATCTTCCGCATCGCGGCGACCGGGGACAGCGATGGCGGCGTGATGGCGCTCGCCGGCGGCATGAT